>CAKMPG010000051.1:0-2672 GCA_927911355.1 Streptococcus mitis
AGGTTGAACTTTTACCAGCTCCATTTGGACCCAGGAAAGCAGTCACTCTACCTGCTTTTGCTTCAAAAGAAATATCTTTTAAAATTTTGAGTTTGCCCATACGACTTACATAAATTTTTAATGATAATACTTTGTTCCATGATGTTCTCCTATTCTATTTAATATTTCTAAAATAACTATATCTTACACATTCTTTTTCGGATTTTTTCTAGAATTTAGAGAGTAAAAAAGATTTAATACTCAATGAAAATCAAAGAGCAAACTAGGAAGCTAGCCGCAGGTTGTTCAAAGCACTGCTTTGAGGTTGCAGATAAAGCTGACGTGGTTTGAAAAGATTTTCGAAGAGTATAAAATTTTATTTCATTTAATTATCTAGATTTATGTAAACTTAAAAGCCCGATGTTTCCATCAGGCTTCTTTTTATCCATGTACACGTTTCATATAGTCTTGATAACTTTCGGTATCCATGAGTTGTTTAGCGTTCTTGACGCGGTCTGCTGTTGGTGGTTTAACCCCTTCGAGTGAATATGGAATTCCCAATTCACGCCATTTGAACTCACCCATGGTGTGATAAGGCAGAATTTCAAACTTATCCACATTTTTAAGGGTCTTGACGAACTTACCAAGTTCAATCAAGTCATCGTCTCTGTCTGTCAATCCTGGAACTAGCACGTGGCGAATCCAGACAGGTTTTCCAATATCTGATAGATACTGGGCACAGGCCAAGATATTTTTATTGGTTTGGCTAGTAACAATCTTGTGCTGTTCTTCGTTGATTTCCTTGATATCCAAGAGGACCAAGTCAGTGACAGCCATGAGTTTGTCAAACTTCTCAAGGTAACGTGGTTTATTACGGAAAGGAAGGGCACAGGTATCCAAGGTACAGTGGATTCCTTGTTCCTTAGCCTTGGTAAAGAGGGCAATCAGAAAATCAATCTGCAAGAGGGCTTCTCCTCCACTGACTGTAATACCGCCCTTATTTCCCCAGAAACCACGGTAGCGCAAGGCCTCTGTCAAGACATCATCTACCGTCCGTTCACGTGACTTATTGGACTCCATAGCCCAAGTATCCGGGTTATGGCAATACTGGCAACGCATGTGACAGCCCTGCAAAAAGACAATAAAGCGAATACCAGGGCCATCTACCGCCCCAAAACTTTCTGTCGAATGCACCATTCCTGTCACTTGTCCATAATCAATTGTTTCTTCAGACATATCGTTACCTTCCTTGAAAACGTTTTATAGTTTTATTATATCACGACTTGAAGGAAAAACAAGATTTTTGCCTATTTTTTAGAAAGCAATCTGTTTTTCAATTTCATTTTCAATTACTTATCATTTATTCTTCAAAATCAAAGCCATACAAGGTTGCAAAGTAGTCCTCAGGGCGCTCTGCACGGCGGATTTTGCGGGCTTTACCTTCTTCGGTATAAAGGATTTCCGCAGAACGAAGTTTGGCGTTGTACTGGTAGCCCATTGAAAAACCGTGGGCACCTGTATCATGAATGACCAGCAAATCACCGATTTCTGTATGAGGCAGTTCGCGATTAACTGCAAATTTATCATTGTTTTCACAGAGTGAACCAACCACATCTACCACTTCAGCTGGTCCATCTGGATGGGTCACGTTAGTAATGTGATGGTAGGCTCCATACATAGCTGGACGCATGAGGTTGACTGCTGATGCATCCACACCCAGATAGGTACGGTAGGTTTCCTTCTTATGAGTCACTCTTGTGACCAAAGCACCGTGAGGTGCCAACATAAAACGACCCAATTCGGTGAAAATCTTAACCTGACCAAGACCTGCTGGCGTAAGGACCTCTTCATAAACATTACGAACTCCCTCACCAATCAAGGCAATATCATTTGGCTCCTGGTCTGGACGATAATTGACACCAATACCGCCAGAAAGATTGATAAAGTCTAGCGAAATACCCAACTTTTCCTTGATTTCAACAGCCAATTCAAAAAGCTGACGCGCCAACTCTGGATAATAGAGATGGGTCACGGTATTGGACGCTAGAAAGGAGTGAATCCCAAAAGTCTTGGCCCCTTTTTCCTTCAAGATAGCAAAAGCTTCAAAGAGCTGGTCCTTAGTCATTCCAAACTTGGCTTCTCCAGGATTGTCCATGATGTCTGTTCCTAGCTCAAAAACGCCTCCAGGATTGTAACGACATGAGATGATTTCTGGAATACCTGCTGCACGCTCTAGATGTTCAATATCTTCAAAGGCATCTAAGTTAATAGTCGCACCTAATTCACGTGCATAGGCGTATTCCTTGTCTGGCGTGTTGTTTGAAGAGAACATAATCTCAGAACCAGGGAAATTCAGTTTATGACTCATCAAAAGTTCTACATAACTAGAGCAATCCACACCGCAACCTTCCTCTTGGAGAATTTTCAAAATAGCTGGAGTTGGAGTAGCCTTAACTGCAAAATATTCCTTAAAGCCCTTGTTCCACGAAAAGGCTTTGTTGACGGCTCTTGCCTTTTCACGAATTCCCTTTCTCATCATACAAGTGAAAGGGAGTGGGGAACTCGGCAACAATCTTTTCTAAGTCTTCTTTATTGACTAAATGGTGTTTTCATAAGTTTCCTTCTATTCTGATTTGCAAAGAAAGGCTGGGACAATCGTTTCCAACCTTTAGTTCTATCTCTTATTTATCTTC
>CAKMPG010000052.1:0-6279 GCA_927911355.1 Streptococcus mitis
ATCAAAGAATATGGTCAAGACCAAATCAAGGTTTACAAATCAAGCTTTGCATCTATGTACTCTGCCGTTACTAGCAATAGACAAGAATCCCCGTTTCAAATTGATCACAGCTGGTTCAGAAGAAAAAGTTGTCGGACTTCATGGAATTGGCTACGGCGTTGATGAAATGATTCAAGGATTTGCTGTTGCTATCAAAATGGGAGCAACCAAGGCTGACTTTGACGCAACTGTGGCGATTCACCCAACTGCATCGGAAGAATTTGTAACCATGCGTTAATCGAAACAAAAGAAGCTGATACAAATGTGTCTGCTCTTTTTTGATGATTTACGAATCGATAGAAAACAACTTACCCAGTCAGCAAAATCGGCCGTTACAGTTTTTGTTACCTTGTATTAAAAAATTGGTTGACAATAATTACTCTACGAGTATAATAGTTACTATACATCAGAAAAGAGGTTAACTATTTTGAAAAAAGCTCACGTTTATGCTATCCCTGCTATTGGGGCTGCTCTCATTGCTGTTTTGGCACAAATCAGTCTTCCAATTGGACCCGTCCCCTTCACTCTTCAAACTTTGCAATCGGCTTGATTGCTACTGTCTTCAGACCGAGAGAGGCTGTACTTTCTGTTGGACTCTATCTTCTTCTAGGTGCTATCGGTCTTCCTGTCTTTGCAGGAGGTGGAGCTGGTTTTCAGGCTTTAGTTGGCCCCACTGCAGGCTATCTTTGGTTTTATCTCATTTACTCTGGACTTACTTCCTCTCTAACCAACAGCAAGAGTGGGATTGTCAATATTTTTCTTGCAAACCTCTTGGGTGATGCCCTTGTCTTTGTCGGAGGGATTCTCAGCTTACATTTCCTAGCTGGAATGGCATTTGAAAAAGCTCTTATTGTGGGGGTATTTCCCTTTATCATCCCAGACCTTGGTAAAATTATTGCTATTAGTTTTATTAGCCGTCCATTACTTCAACGCCTTAAAAATCAGGCTTACTTTGCTAACTAAAAAAAGGATATCGAGTTGTCATGACTCAATATCCTTTTCTTTCATTTTGAAAACTTAATTGCCTTTAAAGGCATCCACCATCGTTTGAAATTCTTCATTGGAGAGAGTAATCCCTTTGCCCATTTTAGTATGATCTGGACTCCAAGCACGAATATCAAACTTTGCAGGAGCACCATTAAAGCTCACACGGTTGATTTCCTTGGTCCAACCTTTTTCGTTTTCAGAAAGAGTCAACAAGTGCTCTTCGATTTCAAATGTAAATTCTGCCATTTTCTTCTCCTTTTTTAGCTTTCATTAGTTTATTCGTAAAATCTTGTAGATTTTAGGAAAATT
Source organism: Streptococcus mitis (assembly GCA_927911355.1). GTDB lineage: Bacteria > Bacillota > Bacilli > Lactobacillales > Streptococcaceae > Streptococcus > Streptococcus mitis_DD. Next base: position 1,336 of record CAKMPG010000052.1, read on the forward strand.
TTATATAATATTGATATAAAGAAGGGAGGCCACTATGAGACATAAATTCCAGCAAGTTCTAGATAAAATACATGACTTTTTAAATGGACATGATCAACCTGACCATACTGAAAGCAACTCCCTTACAGCCACTATTGAAGAGGCTATCCAGAAACAAACCGCTGTTCACCTTATCTTGTCAGAGACAAGTTTTACAGGTGACATCATCAAATACGATCAGCAACGCCAGCAAATTATCGTGAAAAATTTTGCCAAAAATGTGACCCGTATTATCCGCATAAGCGATATTCAACGCCTGCGATTTGTCCCTTCAACCGTCCAAACAGCCCAAAAAAATAGATTTAAGAAAGAGTGAGATGTAGTTGCTTCATCCCACTCTTTTTTCTTAGCGAATTTGTTCAAAATGTAAATGAACTGCGATATGATCTCCATAACCACTTCTTTCCAAGTCACGTTGTAGACGATAGGAAATGTAGTGTTCTGCAATGGTAATGTAACCTGCACCCAGTAAACGATGTTCAACCATAGACTGAATCATGCTAATGGTAGCACGTTCTACCTTGGCTTCTTCCAAATCCAAAACCACTTTCTTAGTGACTTGTGCAAGGTTTTGACGCAAATCATCTGTTAATACATAGACAGTCTGGGCTGCCTTTAAGATAGCTTGGTAAATCTTATCTGGATTAAATTCAGCAATTTCTCCATCACGTTTGATTACTTGCATAGGTATCTCCTTTATTCTTTGTTTTCTTTGATTTCTGCCAGCATTTTTTCTTCTTCTGCTGTCAGTTGATAATGTTCAAGCAAATCCGGTCTGCGTTCGTAGGTTTTCTTTAAACTCTCATACAGACGCCACTGACGAATCTTTTCATGGTGTCCGCTCATCAATACATCTGGTACAACCATACCTCGATAATCATAGGGACGTGTGTACTGAGGATATTCAAGAAGGCCAGAAGAAAAACTATCATCTTGGTGGCTGGACTCCTTGCCAATCACTTCTGGAATCAGGCGAACCGTCGCATCAATCATGGTCATGGCCGCCAATTCTCCACCAGTTAAGACATAATCCCCCAAGGAGATCTCATCTGTCACCAAGGTCTTAATGCGCTCGTCATACCCCTCGTAGTGACCACAGATAAAGATCAGTTCATCTTCTTTGGCCAAATCCTCAGCATAAGCCTGATCAAACTGCTTTCCAGCAGGATCGAGGAGAATCACTCTCGAATTTTTCTTTTCAATAGCATCAAAGGCATCAAAAATAGGTTGTGCTCGTAGCAACATCCCCTGACCACCTCCGTAGGGCTCATCGTCTACATGGCGGGCCTTTTCAGCATTTCTCGAAAATTATGATACTGGATATCCAAGAGCCCTTTTTCTCGAGCCTTTCCAACAATTGAGTGCTCCAGTGGAGAAAACATCTCTGGAAAGAGGGTTAAAATATCAATCTTCATCGTCTAACCCTTCTAAGATTTCTACATCGACGCGGTTATTTGGAATATCGACATTGAGAACCACTGGTGGGATATAAGGCAATAACAAATCACGCTTGCCTTTCCGCTTGACCACCCAGACATCGTTGGCACCTGGTTGCAGGATTTCCTTGATGGTTCCAATCAAGTTATCACCCTCATAGACTTCCAAACCGATAAATCTCGTGATAATAAAATTCACCATCGTCTAGGTCATTCAAATCTTCCTCAGCAACCTTGAGACTGTATCCCTTGTACTTTTCGATAGCATTGATATGGTACATGTCTTTGAATTTGATAATATCAAAATTCTTATGCTTACGGTGGCTAGCAATGGTCACTGTTTGAACAAACTGATCTTTTTCATCAAACAAAGCCAGCTCAGCCCCTTTTTTTAAACCGTTCTTCTGCAAAATCTGTCACAGACAAGACTCGCATCTCACCCTGCAACCCTTGCGTATTGACGATTTTCCCAACATTAAAGTAGTTCATCTTGTCTCCTGTACTCTCCTTCTTTCCATCTTATTCTGACAATTCTCGAATAATAGCCGCAATTTTTTCCGATTCGGACCATTGTAAATAATGGTGATTCCCTCCTAAAATGAGTTTAGTATTGGAAGTCCAATATTCTGATTCTCTGTACTCTTTTTCTCTATAAGGCTGACAAAAAATAAATACAGGGATATAAGATTCTATAAATACATTCTCAAAATCTTCCTCAGTAATCTCTCCAGATATCTGAAATCCTATATATTGATTTTCCAACTCTGAACCTTTTTCTTGCATTATTTTCCAGATTTCTTTATTAATTTCAGGGCTAAATGTTGCTTGAGTTAAGTTCTTAAAATAAAGTTCAGGACCATACTCGTCAATCAGCCTCATCTGCTCTTCCATTTCTGGATAAGGATTTTCTGAAAAATCAGCAAACATGACTTTTTTAGTTGTCGGTTCCATTGCTACTAAAGCCTGACACTTAATTGGTTTGTTGAGCAATTTACAAGCTAAAATTCCACTCAAACTATGTACACAAAGTATATATTCAGAAATCCCTAATTCTTCAAGTACTTCATAAACCGCATCTGCAAGATTATCTAGATTTTTTCCAGCTTGGTCATGAATCGGACTCCTACCTGTGTTCGGAAAATCAATTGTCAAATAACCAATTGTGGGAGGAAGTTTTTCAAGTATAAGTGAAAAATTTTCATAACTTGGTAGCAAACCTGCGCCACTTAAACAAACTAGCACTTTCTTTTGCTTTTGATAAGTAACAGAGAGACTACCAATTTCTGTAGATACTTCAAACCTCTTCATAAAGAAATCCACTCATTCTATATAATGAATTATTAAAAATCCTTATCCTTATTTTAACACGTTCCAAGGATTTTCTCAAGTTAGAGGAAAATACATAGAGGGCCCGCTATAGTCCAAAAAGTGCTAATATTTTTCTCTTTAATGTTAATTTATATTTGAAGATGAGATATTTACATTCCCGTTATACATATTGCTATAAAATGTATATTCCCCAATTTCACCCTGACTTGTTTTCCATTTCATTCTTAAACTAGGCATATTCTCTGGTAAATTTGTATGAATCAATAAGCATGTATAATTCTTTAAATTTTTAACTGTATGCAGTTTATTATTTACAATCAAACAATCGTTTCTTGAATCATAGTTTAAAGAATAAAATTCTACTATTTCAATATCAACTTCTTTGGGATAAAAAATCAAATGATTAAAAGGTTTGCTACTTATATTATGTGTAAATTCATGAATATAGTGAAAATTTGTATGTAAAGATTCAAACTCGAATGGTTTAATTTCCTTGATTTCAATATTATTGATATAAACCTTATTTTGGAAAGTTATCTTTATAATCACAGCAATAAATGTCGCAATTTGTAAAATTCGTAATAGCCAATCAATATACATTGACCAATCTATGTTAAAAACACAATCAATATTCATTCTTTTTTCAGTTTTCTTTAAAAAAGCCTTCCAAATCTCGTTCATGCTGATATTTGATAGCCGCCTTTTTGTCTTTTTCAAAAATGGTCTTGGTTAGATCTATGTCGTTGATGGCCGCAATTGCGACGGTGTAGTGAATGATATCAGCCAGTTCTTTTGCTAGTTCCTCGTTAGAATCCTGAACGCCCTCTTTTCTACCAGAACGACCATTCAAAACCTCAGCTACTTCTCCGACTTCCTCCACTAACTTCATAAAGAGACCTTCCTCAGTCCGAGACTGCTGGTAATGTTCGAGTAAGTAGCCTTGTAATTGTCTAAACGTTAAATCCTTCATATCCTGCTCCTTGCAAAAAAAAGCGAGACATTCGTCCCGCCCTTCTTATTTTTCGTCAATAACGATTCTTACTTTTTTGTCTTCAGTTGGGACAGAGTAGACAATCGTTCTTATCGCAGAAATAGTGCGACCCTTACGACCGATTACACGACCCACATCACTTTGATCAAGATCCAATGATATTCCAAAAACTCTGGTGTATCTTCAATCTTGATAGTTAAGGCATCTGGTTGTGAAATCAAGGGTTTCACAATCGCAATAATGAGATTTTCAATCGTATCCATCTGTCAACCTACTTTAAACTTATTTTGAGAATTTAGAATCGTGGAATTTTTTCAATACACCTTCTTTTGAAAGGATGTTGCGAACTGTATCTGAAGGTTGAGCTCCATCAGCCAACCATGCAAGAACGCGGTCTTCTTTCAAAGTTACTTGGTTTTCAGCAACAAGTGGGTTGTAAGTTCCAACTGTTTCGATGAAACGTCCGTCACGTGGTGAACGTGAATCTGCTACGTTAATACGGTAGAAAGGTTTTTTCTTAGAACCCATACGAGTCAAACGGATTTTAACTGCCATTTTTAAAGTCTCTTTTCTTATTTTTTATTTCGGTGAAATAGCTGAGCTATTTAGCACATGTTCTATTATAACAGATTTCTAACAGGTGTCAAGAAAAAAAACTTGACAGACTATAAAATTTTTAAACCAGTTAGAAATTTGTTATAACTTTAAAGAAAAATCAGAAAGAGAATGTCATGAATACTATTATAGAAAGATTTTATAAAGACCACCAAGTTAAGCCCCTCATCTCACCTGAACGTGATTTGGATGCTTGGCTCCTAAATTCCAAGCCTGTTCCCAAGCGAATATCAAGGATTTTAAGAACGATATCTACTAATTAATTTATAAAATATGAATTAGTAGATTCTAATAGGGGAATAATTTAGTTCTGTAAAAATTAACTTTCTACACCTACAAAGCTTATTCTGACAAACTTTATAACAGTCTAAGAAAAAATGTAGAGATTCATACAGTATCTAGATTTTCAAAAAATTCTTTATCATTCACTACACCGTCGCAATTGCGGCCATCAACGACATAGATCTAACCAAGACCATTTTTGAAAAAGACAAAAAGGCGGCTATCAAATATCAGCATGAACGAGATTTGGAA
>CAKMPG010000053.1:0-26085 GCA_927911355.1 Streptococcus mitis
GTTTCAGCTAAAAATCCCGGCTCTTCCACCAGTAGAAAAATTGGGCAAAGGCCTCTACTTCTACGAAGTGGACTTGGCAGGAACTCAAGGTAAAATCAGACAAAGAGCTTCTTGACCTCTTGAAACAAAATGGTACACAAAGTTATAAAGCCACTATCAAAGGTATACGGTGCTAAAGATGGCAAGGCAGACTTGAGCAACCTCGTAGCGACTAAGGATTTGGATGTCAACTTGAACGGCTTAACTACTCCAGCTGAAGTGCAAAAAGGCGTAGCTGACCATACTAAAGATACAGTAGACGTCCCAGCTACTTACTTGGATAAAGCCAACTTCCCAGGCCCATTCACAGCCGGTGTCAATCAAGTCATCCCATACGAGTTCTTCGCTGGTGACGGTATGTTGACTCGTCTGATTTTGAAAGCATCCGACAAGGCTCCATGGTCAGACAATGGTTCAGCAAAAATCCAGCCCTTCCGCCAGTAGAGAAATTGGGCAAAGGTCTCTACTTCTACGAAGTGGACTTGGCCGGCACCCAAGGTAAATCAGATAAAGAGCTTCTAGACCTCTTGAAACAAAACGGCACTCAAAGTTATAAAGCAACTATCAAAGTGTACGGTGCGAAAGACGGCAAGGCTGATTTGAGTAATCTCGTAGCGACAAAAGATTTGGATGTCAACTTGAACGGCTTAACTACTCCAGCTGAAGTTCAAAAAGGTGTGGCAGACAATACCAAAGACACAGTAGACGTTCCAGCTACTTATCTAGATAAAGCTAACTTCCCAGGTCCATTCACCGCTGGTGTCAATCAAGTCATCCCATATGAATTCTTCGCTGGTGACGGTATGTTGACTCGTCTCATCTTGAAAGCATCCGACAAGGCTCCATGGTCAGACAATGGTTCAGCTAAAAACCCTGCTCTTCTACCAGTAGAGAAATTGGGCAAAGGCCTTTACTTCTATGAAGTGGATTTGGCAGGCACCCAAGGTAAATCAGATAAAGAGCTTCTAGACCTCTTGAAACAAAATGGAACTCAAAGTTATAAAGCTACTATTAAAGTGTACGGTGCTAAAGACGGCAAGGCGGATTTGAGTAATCTCGTAGCGACAAAAGATTTGGATGTCAACTTGAACGGCTTAACTACTTCAGCTGAAGTGCAAAAGGGCGTGGCCGATAACACCAAAGACACAGTAGATGTTCCAGCCTCTTACTTGGATAAAGCCAATTTCCCAGGCCCATTCACAGCCGGTGTTAACCAAGTCATTCCTTACGAATTCTTCGCCGGTGACGGTATGTTAACTCGTCTTATCTTGAAAGCATCCGACAAGGCTCCATGGTCAGACAATGGTTCAGCTAAAAATCCCGCTCTTCCACCAGTAGAAAAATTGGGCAAAGGCCTCTACTTCTACGAAGTGGACTTGGCAGGAACTCAAGGTAAATCAGACAAAGAGCTTCTTGACCTCTTGAAACAAAATGGTACACAAAGTTATAAAGCCACTATCAAGGTATACGGTGCTAAAGATGGCAAGGCAGACTTGAGCAACCTCGTAGCGACTAAGGATTTGACAGTGAACTTGAATGGACATCAGTCTCTGATTCCGATGCAGTCAGGTTTCGTCCCATCTTCTAATGGTTCAGCTATGCCGGCTCCAATGATGAATAGTCATCAAGATGCGTCTAAGATGAACGCTCAAATGCCTAGTGCCAATCAAGATGATATGAAATCTAAAATGCCAGCTACTAGTCAGGATAAGATGATGCCTAACAAAGAGCAGGACAAAACCATGAATGCTAGCCAGCCTATGGCAACACCAAGCATGAAACAAGATCAAGCTCCAGCAGCCTCAAGCAAAAATGTCTGATGAAGGCAAGATGGTATCTAATAACAAGGTATCAAGTCCGATGATGACTGATCAAATGAAAGACCAAAAAGACATGCTTCCATATACTGGTGAAGCCCAAACATCAATGGCTACTATTGGATTCTTTGGATTAGCTTTGGCCGGACTTCTAGGCGGCCTCGGTTTGAAAGCTAAAAAAGAGGAAAATGACTAGTCTAGTTACAGACTTTCTATCTAGGATTTGAAAAATCCATATATCGTTTAGAATGTTCGTAAAGAGATAAAAATAGTGTTATACTATTGTGGTATAGCACTGTTTTTTTCAAAGGAGAGACAGATGGGAAAGACAATTTTACTCGTTGACGACGAGGTAGAAATCACAGATATTCATCAACGTTATCTGGTTCAGGCAGGATATCAGGTTTTGGTGGCCCATGATGGAGTAGAGGCCTTGGAAATCTTCAAGCGAAAACCAATTGATTTGATTATTACAGATATCATGATGCCTCGGATGGATGGTTATGATTTGATTAGTGAGGTTCAGTATCAATCTCCAGATCAGCCTTTTCTCTTTATCACGGCTAAGACTAGCGAGCAGGACAAGATTTATGGACTGAGCTTAGGGGCAGATGACTTTATTGCCAAGCCATTTAGCCCTCGTGAGCTGGTTTTGCGTGTCCACAATATCTTGCGTCGCCTTCATCGTGGAGGTGAGACAGAGGTTGTCAGTCTCGGGGATTTACGGATGAATCATGGTAGCCATGAGGTCCAAGTTGGAGATGTGACGCTTGATTTGACCGTCAAATCCTTCGAACTTCTATGGCTTTTAGTTAGTAATCCAGAACGGGTTTTCTCTAAGACAGACCTCTATGAAAAGGTCTGGCAAGAAGACTATGTGGATGACACCAATACCTTGAATGTTCATATTCATGCTCTTCGACAGGAGTTGGCTAAACATGCTAGTTCAGAAACACCCACCATCAAAACCGTCTGGGGCTTGGGCTACAAAATTGAGAAAGCACGAGGTAGTTAATGAAATTAAAAAGTTATATTTTAGTGGGGTATGTCATTTCAACACTCCTAACGATTATCGTGGTTTTTTGGGCTATCCAGCGAATGCTAATTGAAGAAAGAGAAATTTATTTCCTAGTGGGTATGACTCTAGTGGCTAGTTTTATCGGTGCTGGGATTAGTCTCTTTCTCCTATCGCCGGTCTTTACTTCATTGGGCAAACTCAAGGAACATGCCAAGCGGGTAGCGGATAAGGACTTTCCATCAAATCTGGAGGTTCAAGGCCCTGTAGAATTTCAACAATTAGGCCAAGCTTTCAATGAAATGTCCCATGATTTGCAGGCCACCTTTGATTCCTTGGAAGAAAGCGAACGTGAAAAGGGCTTGATGATTGCCCAACTATCGCATGATATCAAGACCCCTATCACGTCAATCCAAGCGACGGTAGAAGGAATTTTGGATGGGGTTATCAAGGAAGGAGAACAGGACCATTATCTAGCAACCATTGGGCGCCAGACTGAAAGACTCAATAAACTGGTTGAGGAATTAAATTTTTTGACCCTAAACACAGCTAGAAATCAGGTGGAAACGACCAGCAAGGACAGCATTTTTCTGGACCAGCTCTTGATTGAGTGCATGAGTGAATTTCAGTTCTTGATTGAGCAGGAGGAGCGAGATGTTCATTTGCAGGTAATTCCTGAGTCTGCCCGAATTGAGGGAGATTATGCCAAGCTTTCTCGTATCTTGGTGAATCTGGTCAATAACGCTTTTAAATACTCAGCCCCAGGAACCAAGCTGGAAGTGGTGGCTAAGCTGGAAAATAACCAGCTTTCAATCAGTGTGACCGATGAGGGGCAGGGCATTGCTCCAGAGGATTTGGAGAATATTTTCAAACGCCTTTATCGTGTCGAAACTTCGCGTAACATGAAAACAGGTGGTCATGGTCTTGGTCTTGCGATTGCGCGTGAATTGGCTCATCAATTGGGTGGAGAAATCACAGTTACCAGCCAGTACGGCCTCGGAAGCACCTTTACCCTCCTTCTCAACCTCTCTGGCAGTGAAAATAAAGCTTAAAACCCCTTTACAAATCTAGCCATTCATGGTAGAATGGATTTTGTGCGAAATATCAGCAGGAAAGCATGAAGCTCGTCAACAGGTGTCTTATGATAAGTAACCTTGGCTGTTTAGGCGAAGGGCATCTGCACGAATCAGGGCTTTCTAAGTGACTATTTCCACCGAAATATTATTTATATCAGGAGGACATTCACATGTCACGTTATACAGGACCATCTTGGAAACAAGCTCGTCGCCTTGGCCTTTCACTTACAGGTACAGGTAAAGAATTGGCACGTCGTAACTACGTACCAGGACAACACGGACCAAACAACCGTTCTAAATTGTCAGAATACGGTTTGCAATTGGCTGAAAAACAAAAACTTCGTTTCACTTACGGTGTAGGTGAAAAACAATTCCGTAACTTGTTCGTACAAGCTACAAAAATCAAAGGCGGAATCCTAGGTTTCAACTTCATGCTTCTTTTGGAACGTCGTTTGGATAACGTTGTTTACCGTCTTGGTCTTGCGACTACTCGTCGTCAAGCTCGTCAATTCGTAAACCACGGTCACATCCTTGTTGACGGAAAACGCGTTGATATCCCATCATACCGCGTAACTCCAGGTCAAGTGATCTCAGTTCGTGAAAAATCATTGAAAGTTCCAGCTATCCTTGAAGCAGTAGAAGCTACTCTTGGACGTCCAGCATTCGTATCATTCGACGCTGAAAAATTGGAAGGTTCATTGACTCGCTTGCCAGAACGCGACGAAATCAACCCAGAAATCAACGAAGCACTTGTCGTTGAATTCTACAACAAAATGCTTTAAGATAAGACTTTATATTGTAAGAAGCCTACAACAGTGGGCTTTTTGCTTTGTCTTAAAACGTTGATTTCTGGGTTTGCTTAGAGATTTGTTAGTAAGGTTATTTTTGTATCTAAGTCTATCTATTCCAAGAATGACGCGATATTGATGATATAAATCTGGTATGATATAATATTTTGTCCCCCTCAATTTAATGAAGGGAGGTGTTATGTATGCTAGAGTTACTTTCCCTTTTTCTAGCTCCGTTACTTGTTAACGTACTATCTGAGCTTTTCAAGCTATGGATAAAGAGACGTAGCAAGTAGCATTTAACCCTTTTAGAGGGTAGCAAAAAACCCCATCGGTGGCACGGTGGGGCTTTTTAGTTATATATGCTAGAAGCATTATTTTCCCTTTATGCTTCATTCTAACACAACCCCTCCGATATTTCAAGCTTTTGTTTTGATATTACTCAGAGTGTGTTTGTGGTTTGAGTCCACTTTACTGAAATTAGCCCACGCGCTACCAAGTTCCATTCTACAGCAAAGAAATCAACTCTTTTCTAGGGGATTTCCGCCATCATTTTGCTCTTTTGTGCTAAAATAGACTTATAAATTGAAAATAAGGAATGTTTATGAAATCGGGTAATGGTTTTTGGAAAGGCTGTCTCTATTTTGGGGCTTCTTGTTCTTACTGGGCCTTTTGGTTCAATACGCTCTTCCACTTGCGGCTTGTGTCCTGCTAGGATACGGTGGTTATCGTCTCTATAAACGTTGGCGCTATCCTCTTTTGCAGGGATCGTTCTCTAGACGACCGGATTTGAGCTTTTAAAAGCTAGGATTCGTCAGGCGGACAAAGATATTCAGCAACTAGAGGAAACTTTAGTAGAAAACGGTTCAGAGCCCTATAAGAGTCTGGCCAATCAAGTATTAATCGAACTGAGGGAAATCCATCAGGAGGCGGATCGTCTCAAATCCTATATCGATGCTGATGTCTACAACCGTATTGACAAAAAGGTTCGTACAGTAAGGGCAAACATCGATGTTCAGCTAGAACGTTTGGATAGAGAAAGTCAGGTAGATCTTGAAAATGCGAAGCCAGAGGAATTAGCTCCAGAATTGTCCCAGACCTTGGCCAATATTGCCATTGACCATCAGGCTATTTTAGACAAGATTGCCACCTCCGCTGAGGGGGATAAGGAAGAATTGACGGCCATTCATAGTTTGAAGATGGAGAAATTCCAAACGATTTTAGAAGGCTATTTAAAGATTAAGGCTAATCCGAAGAACTATAATCGGGCAGAAGAACGTTTGCAACAAGCTAAAGCAGCCATCGAACAATTTGACCTTGAACTGGACCAAGTCTTGAGAGAACTCAATGAAACAGATATGCGTGATTTTGATATCAGTCTGCGTATCCTAGAAAAAGATCGTAAAGAATAGGTTAGAAACAAAGGAGTAACCATGACAGAATTTAATTTTGATATTGACCAGATTGCCAATAATACGGTAGCTAATGTGGATAAAACAACCCAAATCATCGAGACCAATACTGGCTCAGACAAGACCTTGACCTTCCTTGAAAAGTTGAGCCCTGAGCAGCAAGAAGGAATCAAGGCGCACGTGCCCCAATTGGTAGACCAGTTTGTCACAAATCAAAATGCTCTTTTAGATTTTGGACAATCTGCTGTAGAAGGTGTGAACAATACGGTCAATCGTATCTTGTCAGAACAAAAGAAACTGCAGATTCCCCAAGTGGATGATCTTCTCAAGAATACCAACCGTGAGTTGCAAGGCTTTGTAGTCAAATACAAGAACGCTGAAATTGCTGAGTTAGAAGAAAAGCCAAACTTTTTGCAACGATTGTTTAACAAGAGCAAGAATACCCTACAGGAATTTTACTTTGATTCAAAAACAGTGGAGCAAAAACTCGATGGCATGGCTGCCGCAGTGGTCAAGCAAGAAGATGTGCTAGCTCGAAATATCGTCTCTGCTGAAATGTTGATTGAGGACAATACTAAGTCTATTGAAAATTTAGTGGGAGTGATTTCCTTTATCGAAGCCAGCCAGACAGAAGCTGGTAATCGCGCTGCAGAACTAAAAGCTCAAGCTGACCAACTTGATACAAGTACGGTAGAATACCAAACCAAGTCTCAAGAATTGGCCCGCATGGCTGAAGTGGTCAATACCCTCGAACAACAGCACACCGAGTATGTCAGCCGTCTCTATGTTGCCTGGGCAACAACACCTCAGATGCGTAATCTTGTGAAGGTGTCATCTGATATGCGCCAAAAATTGGGCATGCTTCGTCGCAATACGATTCCAACAATGAAGCTTTCCATTGCCCAACTTGGTATTTTGCAACAATCCATGAAATCAGGTGTCGTGGCAGATGCCATTGTCAATGCCAATAATGCTGCCCTTCAGATGCTAGCTGAAACCAGCAAGGAAGTGATTCCGCAGATGGAGAGAATTGCACAAAGCCCGACAGTCGCTGTCGAATCTGTTACCAAACTGGCTGAAAGTCTGGTCGCTCAAAACCAAGGTATCGTCGCAGCAATTGAGTTGGGACGTCAGAAACGTGCCCAACTAGAAACAACCATCGTCAAGTCCGCAGAAATGATCAACGATTCTGTCAAACTACGCGATGAGAAAATCGTTCAAGCCCTTCTAGACCAAGGCAAGGCCGCCCAGAAAGAAGTACAAGAATAACACACAAGTCCCCTGCAAGCATAGTCTACAGGGGATTTTGCTTGGCTGGGAGTCTTTACCAACCATTGTTAGTGGCCAGCAAGCAAGCTTACTCTAAAATAGAGATAAAAGCATGGGAAGCCTTTTACCAATAGGGCTTTTATGGTACAATAGAAGGAAGTAAAGGTGTTGTTTTTCAATCCTATCAACACCTTGGATGAATGAAAAGGAAGAGTCCCTATGGTTTTCAGATTTAAGCAAATAACTAGTTTGCATACTATATATATAAACTCGCGTTTTCATACCCATTTTCAAAACCTGCCAATCTTTTTGGTAGGCTTTTTGCGTTGTAGAAATGGGGTATGAACATGGCTTACACTTTATCAAAAGAATTAGAACAAGAGCTCATCGTTTCAGCGCCCGAGTTACAGCCTAGTTATGCTGCCATCGTAGAATACCTAGAAGCTATCAACCAGAAAGAAGCATCTGGAAGCAATTCTCAGGAACTCCAGAACCAGCTTGCTATTCAGCTGAGACGTTTAGAAGATTTAGTACAGGGCTATATCCAAATAAGGAAGAACCCGCATCACTACCTAGATGCAGATAAAGAATTGACAGCAGGCTATCAAGCCATAAAAGGGACGGAGCAAGCTCTTCTTGAAAAATTGCAACATCTCAATCAAGCAGCCTTGCAGGATTTCCATATCAGCCAGAGACTCTCTCCTAAAGACGAGACTGCTATTCCTGTAGCAGGGAAAGCCAAAACCAAACAGGAATTGGCTATCGAGCGGGACTTGATTAACCAACTGACAAAGGGAGAAAGTCAATGGGTGTATCGACCTGAGTTAAATACAGAAGATCTCCTATGGGGAAACTTTTTTGCCAAGTTGGAAGCTAATAATGTCCGCATTTTGCAAGACCATCCCCTTACAAATTCAGAGAAAAATCAAATCAAAAACCAGCTCAATTTCGTCAACTTTTATGAAGCAGCCAAGTGGATAGCAGGGGAAAATGGCATTGCCAAGGTACAGGTTCAACGTGAAGACGCCAGTCTAGGCACCATTCGCTTGGAAGTCTTGTGGAGAAACAATGTCGCTGGTGGCAAATCGAGTTATGAGGTTGTCAACCAAGTCATCACAGGCGGAGAAGGGATTCGTCAGCGTCGTGGGGATGTGACTTTGTTAATCAATGGTCTACCCATGATTCAAATCGAACTGAAAAGCCGTTCTCATCCTTATATGGATGCCTTTCGTCAGATTAAGAAATACGACCAAGAAGGACAGTTCAGAGGTGTTTTTTCAAGTCTTCAGATGTTTGTCGTCTCTAATGTCACAGACACTCGCTACATCGCAGCCGCCAAAGCGAACAAGCTAAATGAACGCTTCTTGACCAAGTGGGTGGATAGTGAAAATAGACCTCAACCTCAACTATTTGACTTTGCAGAGTCTGTCTTGTCGATACCGAGAGCCCACGAGATGGTCATGCAGTATTCTGTCATCGATGATGACAAGAAGGCCTTGATTTTATTGCGCCCCTATCAGGTTCATGCCATTGAGGCCATCCGTGAAGCCAGTCGCAAGCGCCAGTCAGGCTATATTTGGCATACGACCGGTTCAGGAAAAACCCTGACCTCCTATAAGGTTTCGCGCAATCTGCTCCAGATATCATCTATCGAAAAGACAATCTTTGTGATTGATAGGACAGACCTTGATCAGCAGACGACCAGTTCTTTTCAGTCTTACGCAGAGAACGATATGATTGATATCGACGAGACCGATGATACACAGGAATTGGTTAAAAATCTGGCTTCTGATGACCGTCGTGTCGTTGTGACGACCATCCAGAAAATCAATGCTATGATTCGTCAGTTTGATGAAGGGCGTCACCAAAAGGTCTACAATCGTATCAAACAACTTAAACTAGCCTTTGTCGTCGATGAATGCCATCGTGCAGTGACTCCTGAACGCCAGCGCCACCTAGAGCACTTCTTTACAAATTCTCTCTGGTATGGGTTTACAGGGACTCCTATCTTTACAGAAAATAAACGTGAACAAAAAGGAGACCTTGCTCAGACGACCGAAGAGCAGTACGGTGACTGCCTCCACCAATATACCGTCAAAGAAGCCATTCATGACAAGGCGGTTCTTGGCTTTAATGTGGAGTATCAGACAACCATGCCTGGTTGGGCAGAAGATGAGATTGACGAGGAGCGTTATGATGACGAAGGCCACATGCTTGCTGTATTAGATGCCATTCTCAATCGCTCAAGACGCAAACTCGGCTTCCAAAATGGGGTAGGAAAAACCTATGAAGCCATTTTGACCGTCAAAAGTATTGCCCGTGCACAGGCCTATTATAACCTGATTAAGCAAGTCAAAAATGGAGAAAAGTCTCTAAGCATCTCGGAAAATGTTAAAAAGATTTTGCCAGACTTTCCTAAGGTTGCTATTACTTACTCAGTGACAGAAAATGAAGCAGACTCCTATGTCAACCAAGCCTACATGGAGGAGAGTTTAGAAGACTACAATGCCATGTTTAGCACCCACTTTAGTCTAGCGACCATTGCTTCCTACAATAGTGACCTCAACGACCGTTTGGCCCGTAAGAAAGAACGCTTTGCCTTCCGTGAGGAACAGTTGGACTTGGTTATCGTTGTGGACCGCTTGTTGACAGGCTTTGATGCCCCTTGCCTATCGACCCTGTTCATGGATCGTCAGCCCATGAAACCCCAGCATATCATTCAGGCCTTTTCACGAACCAATCGCCTCTTTGATGAAGGCAAGAAATTCGGCCAAATCGTCACTTTCCAAACGCCTGACCGCTTTAAAGAAAAAGTGGATGAAGCTCTGAGCCTCTACTCAAATGGTGGCGAAACCAGTGTCTTAGCCCCAGAATGGCAAGAGGAGAAGGCCAAGTTTCTGGAGAAGGTTCATCAACTACTGGCTATTGCTCCAAGTCCAGAGCAGGTGCCTGATTTGGATACAGCGACAGATGCAGAATTAAAACGCTTTGCCAAGGCCTTCCAAGAATTTGACAAGCTCCTATCCTCTATACAAGTCTATTCGGACTATGATGAGAAAGTCATCCTCAGAGAGATTGGCCTCAGCCTAGAAGACATTGAGAACTTTGCCGGCCAATATCAAAATGTCATCGAAGAGCTCCGCAGACGCAGAAAAGAAGACCAAGAAGATGAAGGTGTGCTACTGGATATCGAGTATGAGCTCGAATCCATCCGCACCGACGAGATAAACTATCACTATATCCTCTCTCTCATCCAAGCCTTGATTGAAAATCGGGAAAACCTCATTGGTAAAAAGGAAAAGAGTCTGGTAGATAACTATATCGAAGATTTGAACAAATCCAATCCCAAGTTATCCAACCTCATCTCCAAACTCTGGCAGAATGTCCAAGCTGATGCCAAGAGTTATCAGGGTCAGTCTGTAACCCATAAGTTGGATGAGATGATTGAGCTAACAACCCAGAAAAAGATTCGTGAAACGGCAGATTATTGGCAGATAGGAGAGGATGAACTCCAGTTCGTAGTGGACAACTACCGCATCGGACGAGACAAGCAAAATGGTGAAAAAGCCATTACCGAGTCTCAGGACTATCTGGCTTATAAGGAAGCCCACGGAGACAAGGCGCTACCAAAACTCAAATACAAAAAAGCCCTCAAAGAGGACTATATGCGCATGATTTCAGAAGATATCTTACCGCTAAGGGGGAGATAGGCTTAAAAATGGTCAGAAAGATAATGTTGGGAAGGTTTTCGACTAATTAGGGTCAAAATTCCCCTATCTTCAAGATGCAAGAAAGCATCCTTGACCTTTTTCTTAGAGTAATGATGGTTGGACTGATTGGCCAGTTGGATGATGCTTCTATCTTCTATGCCATCTCTCTTATCATCGACAAAGAGCTTGGACTGAGCGAGGAGAAACAAGATGTATTTCTCGACTTCTTCCAGCCCTTCTGTCTGCTCTATCTTAACTGTATAGCGATGCAGTTGCTCTTGTTTTTCAAGGAGGGTTTGGATAATGTTTTCCTGTCCTTCCTTGATAAAAGTCAACAAGGTTTCAACGAAGAAGGTAGCATCGGCACGGTTGAGATGATCACCAGTATTCCTAAAAGCCTTATAATAGTCTTGCTTATGGTGATTGATTTGTTGGGACAAAACCAGACCCGAGAATTTATCGAGCTTTCTAGACAAGTACTTGGCAAGGATATAGCGACCTGTCCGACCGTTACCGTCATAGAATGGATGTATATTTTCAAAAAAATAGTGTCCAGCACAAGCCTTAACAAGGTTTGGGATAGAATGGTCGTTTATAAAACGAATCCACTCTGTCAGCATGACCTGAATCTGTTCCTCCTTTTGAGGTGGGATATAGATGACTTTACCAGTCTTGTCGTCTTGGATAAAGACCGATTTCTGCCTAAAAAACTCTCCATCAAGTTGATTTTTTGGAGAGATTTCTCCTTGTGTTAATTGATCATAAATCCCTCTGATATCTTCAAGAGATTGGATTTGGAGAAATTCATCCTTAAGGATTTGTTGGTACATTCGCAAGGTGGAAAGATGTTTGATTTGTTCGGTCTTGTAGGGGTCTTCCTCTAGGAGTTTCTCCACATCGACCAACTCTTTACGAGTTGTATGGATACCCTCAATCTCATTTGTGGAAATAATCGATTGGTAGAGTTGTTCTTTATAAAATTGATCGTGGGCAATCTTGGGGAGGGTATCAGCTATTTCGCTAATTCGTTGAGACTGCTGTGAGATAGTTTCCATTAGTTGGGAAATCCCAAGATGCAGGGTAACAAATAGAGGGTATTGGCTTGTTTTGACAGTATCGCGTTGCATTAAATGAGGATAAAGAGATGTCCTAATGGAGCTGTATCCCTGTAAGCGTAGTTGATACTCTTCCTCATATCGGTCACGATGACTGTAGTAGATTTTTCTAAGTTCTCTATAGTTCATATGTAGTCATCCTCGCATTTCAACGTTTTTTAACATTATATCACAAAATCAGCCTATCTATTGTTTCAAAATAGGCAAAATTGAAGAATAGGATAGCATAGTTGCCTATCTAAAGTGCAAAAATGGCCAAAATTGAACAATAGAACTAAGACGTTGATGCTATAAAGTGCAAAAATAGGCAAAATTGAAAAATAGAAATCAAAAAGAGAAAACCTAAAGTGTAGAAATAAGAAAATTGAGTAATAGAAAGGGAGTAATATGACAAAAAAACCAAGTTATCGCTTTGGGGAATATACTGAACCTTGGGAGCAGAAAAAGTTGGGGGAAGTTGCAGAAGTCAATCCTAAATCAGTAGTTCCTGATGAGTTTAAATATGTTGATTTGGGAGCAGTGGTAGGGACAGAGATGATTTCGTATCGAAATGAAACTATTTCTACATCGCCATCTAGAGCACAGCGATTAGCCATTAAAGGAGATGTGTTCTACCAACGGTGCGACCTTATCAGAAAAATAATTATTTATTTAAAAAAGATGATAATGATTATGTGTTTTCTACGGGTTATGCACAATTAAGACCTAGTGGCGATGGATGTTTTTTATTGTCTTATTTGCAGACTAATAAATTTGTAAATGTTGTCTTAGATAATTGTACAGGGACAAGTTACCCAGCAATAAACTCAAAAGATTTATCTGATATTTTCATTTCCCTCCCCTCTCTCCCCGAGCAAACTGCCATTGGTTCTTTCTTCCAAGATATTGATCAGCTTATTAGCCTTCAACAGCGTAAGTTAGAGGTGCTTAAAGAGCAGAAGAAAACCTACCTCAAGCTCCTCTTCCCAGCTAAAGGACAAACCAAACCAGCCCTTCGCTTCGCAGGATTTGAAGATGACTGGAAGGAAGTGAAGTTGGGGGAAGTTGTAGCTTCTGAAAGAAAAGGAAAAGCAAAATCTGAGATGATTGGTAATAAGTCTATTTATTTAGACACTATCTATCTGAATGGTGGAGAGCAAACAAGAGTTGATTGTGATTGTGATACATCTAAAGAGGATATTATCATTTTATGGGATGGTTCACAGGCTGGTGCTGTTTATTATGGTTTTGAAGGAGCTTTAGGCTCAACTTTGAAATCATATAAAATATTTGGTAGTGGAAGCTTTTATTATCAGCAAATGAAGGCTAGTCAATCACTAATATTTGAGAGATATAGAACACCCAATATACCTCATGTAATAAAAAAGTTTTTAGATGATTTTTTATATTTTCACAACTTCTCTCCCTGAACAAGAAGCAATCGCCTCTTTCTTCCAAGACCTAGACAAGGCTATTGCCAAGCAAGAGGAAAAAGTCAATCAGCTCAAAGAAAGCAAACAAACCTTACTCAGAAAAATGTTTATCTAAGATACAAAGATCGTCAAAAGCCCAGTAAAAATAGGAAACTGGCGCAGTCTTCGATGAAGACCAGATAGTTTATCTTTTTTACACAGCTTTTAGGTCGTGTTCAATTATCTAAGATACAAAGACCGCAAAAAACTACACTAAACGAATGAAAGTAGAAATTGATAGGAGACCCTATGTCACAAACAGATTTATCAAGACAACTCTACCAATCCCTCTGGAATGCGGCAGATATCCTGCGTGGCCAGATGGAAGCCAATGAATACAAGTCCTACCTCTTGGGCTTGATTTTCTACAAGTACCTATCCGACAACATCCTACAAGCCGTCTGTGATAACTTGGACGAGACCTTTGAGTCCTTCCAGCAAGCGCAGCTTCTCTATGAGGGAAACTTTGCGGATGCAGATGTCCGTGAAGACCTCATCGAAGTCTTAAATGACGATCTGGGCTATGTGATTGAGCCTTCTCTGACCTTTACCAAGCTGGTTCAGTCTATCCATGAAGGAACCTTCCAGCTAGAATCTCTAGCCCAAAGTTTCCGTGATATCGAGCAGGCCAATGAAAAATTTGAAAATCTTTTCGAAGATATTGACCTCTATGCTAAAAAGCTAGGCAACACCCCACAAAAGCAAAACAAGACCATCTCTGAGGTTATGAAACAGCTCAACGACCTCAATGTGTCTGATCATGCTGGTGATATCTTGGGTGATGCTTATGAGTACTTGATTGGTCAGTTTGCCAGTGATTCTGGGAAAAAGGCTGGAGAGTTCTATACACCTCAAGCAGTCTCTCATCTCATGACTCAGATTGTCTTTGCAGGGCGGGAGCATCAAAAGGGGATGTCGGTTTACGACCCGACCATGGGTTCTGGATCTCTCTTGCTCAATGCTAAGCGCTATAGTAAGGAAGCTTCGACGATTTCTTATTACGGTCAAGAATTGATTACTTCGACCTTCAACCTTGCTCGCATGAATATGATGCTTCATGGGGTTGCGATTGAGAACTATCACCTCAGCAACCACGATACTCTAGACGAAGATTGGCCAACTACCGAGCCGACAGACTTTGATGGGGTTTTGATGAATCCACCCTATTCACTGAAGTGGTCAGCAGATAGTGGCTTCCTGCAAGATCCTCGCTTTTCAAGTTATGGAGTTCTGGCACCTAAGTCCAAAGCAGATTTTGCTTTCCTTCTTCACGGTTTTTACCACCTCAAGCATAATGGTGTCATGGCCATTGTCCTTCCTCACGGAGTTCTCTTTCGAGGAGCAGCCGAGCAAAAGATTCGCCAGCACCTACTAGAAGAAGGCGCTATTGATACAGTTATCGGCTTGCCAGCAAATATCTTCTACAATACCTCTATCCCGACAACCATTATTATCCTTAAAAAGAATCGCACCAACAAGGATGTCTTCTTTATCGATGCCTCAAAAGAGTTTGAAAAAGGAAAAAATCAAAACAATATGACCGAAGACCATATTGCCAAGATTTTGGAGACCTATCAAAAACGCGAGAATGTCGAGAAGTTCGCCCATCTAGCCAGCTTTGAAGAGATTGTAGAAAATGACTACAACCTTAACATTCCACGCTATGTCGATACTTTCGAGGAAGAACCCGTTGTTCCTCTAGCCGACCTCGCAGCCCAACTAGCAAAGATTGATAAAGAGATTGGAGAGGTAGAAGACAGACTTGCACACATGCGTAGCCAACTAGTAGGCACAACACCAGAAGCCCAAGCAGAATTAAGCGCCTATCTCGAAAAATTGAAAGAGATTTAGAGAGTAGGGTAAGAATGAAAAAACGCAGGACGATCAGTACACTTGAGCCTGCGTTTTGGTTTCCGCAAATTTGGGAAAAGACCATATTATTTCAAAAATTTTTAGGAATGAAAATAAAATATTTAATATTTGGTCATGAAATCTCCAAGATTTTTGATTTGTTGTTTAATGATGTGGTATTGTTCAGTTGAGCTTTTAGGGAGAACATATCTTGTAGATCGTCCCTTACCTTCTATCTCAATATACTTTTTTATTTTTGTAGAGATTTCAAATTTTCTCTAAATTTATACTCAGTCATGAGAGAATTTTCGAGGACATCATTTTTAGTAATGCTACCATTTTTAATGATATATTCAAGTATTATCTTTTCATTATCTGATGTATCCGCATAAGAAGACAATAAGTCTACTTTCCAGATTGTAACAACAGTACTATCAAAGGTAGTGCTTACCTCAGGGATTTTTAGTTTATATTTTTCGGAAATATCAAAAATTTTTGGTCCACCTGATCCAGCTTTTTCGGACATCCCAATTCTACGGAATAATGAAGAGATTGTACTATTTCGCGTTTTGGAAGTTCCGCCATGTATAAATTCGGGAATAGAAATTTTCATCTTACCTGGATTTTTAAATTCATAGAAGTCTTGATAAGCTGTAATAACTATAGGAGAATCAAAGTCATAGTAAGCATGCATTAAGCAGTTTACTAAAGCTTCACGTATAGATTCAGATAGGTCTTTCTTGAATGGTAAACGGTGGGCAGATTCGTTATTAAACTCAAATCTATCATTTGTTGTAGTAGTTAATTTCTTATATGCTAAATTGAAAAATCAAACATGTTTAAATCAGGGTACATCATATCCCCTGTTGAAATTCTATCGTTCCACCTAGTTGAAAGGGAGGTATCTTTTTCAAAATAGTCTAATTGAAATTTGGGATAACGAGAAATGATAGAATTGTACTTTCCAAAAAATATTAGTCCTCCTGCGGTTAATTTATATGTATTATCAATCCTGTCTTTTTTAAATACACCAATTTCGATTAGAAAATCTCTCAACGAAATGCTATTATATTTTGTATTACCAGTAAGTTCAATTAATAATTGCTTGTAATGTTCTATTGTATCTAAATTTAAATCATTTTCGTCAAAATTATTAAGTAACTCACTATCAATATCATCATGAGAACTAGTCATCAGATATTTAAGTTCTTCTTTATCAAGTCGAACATCGCCTTCACCTAATCTTTTATATGACTCACGATAATCATTTTTTAGATGGACGGGTTTTTGATGAGGATTCGCTTCTCTTACAGTGATTACCATGAGTTGTTTATTTTTACCTGGAATGTCAATGTATTCAATGTCATTATCGGTAAGTAAGTTACAACTAACTTTTTGTTTGTTTGCGACTAAAGCGAATAAATTGTCTCGTATTTTTTGAGGATTATTGACTCCTTGGTAGGGGTCAGTATTTTTTTCGTCTATCCCGAGAATTATTTTCCCGCCATTTGTATTTGCAAATGCTGAGTAGGTTTCCCAGAAAGACTCTGGAAGATCGTTTTTGGCTTTTTTGTATTCTAAATCAACCCCTTCAAATTTTAAGTCCATATTTTTCCTTCCTAAAATATAATGTTGCTTAAATTTATTTTTTTAAATGATTGTCACGCGAAAAAGTAAATTTGATAGATAATTAAAATCTTTGATTTCATCGTATTTCTAAGACATATTTTAAAATATTCACGCGAAAATCACGCGAAAATCACGCGAATATTTGTAATCAAAATTCAATTGAAAAATGTAGAATTTTCAATAATAAATAGATGGATTTAAAATCTATTTTATTATAACACAGAGATAAGAAAAAATAGATAGTGAGACAAGTTTAAATAGGATTACTCGCTATGAAATGTTAATTACTTTTGATGGCTTAACAAATATTATCAATAATGTAGCCATTCGAATGATTTGCCTTGCAATGTACTGAAATTAACAAAAAGAAAAAACGCTGATTAAGCGTTTTTCTTCTGTATTGATTCGTATTGAATGCTTACTTAACTTCTGTAAACACAACGTGTTTGCGAAGTTTTGGTGAGTATTTCTTCAATTGAAGACGGTCTGGAGTGTTACGTTTGTTTTTAGAAGTAAGGTACAAGCGTTCACCAGATTCTTTGTGTTCAAGTGTAATATTTACGCGCATGGTATCTCCCTTCTATTATTCAGCTGATGCAGCTTTAGCGATTTTACGTCCTTTGTAGTATCCTTTAAGTGATACACGGTGAGAACGTGAGTAATCTCCAGTAGTTTCGTCAAAGTTTACAGATGGAGCTGTTACTTTGTAGTGTGTACGACGTTTGTTTTTCTTCGCTTTTGAAGTGCGACGTGCAGGTACTGCCATTTTGATTTCTCCTTTAGGTATTTATATTCGATTCAATCTACTGATTTTCATCAACCATACTAGGATAACACATTTTTTTTGTAAAGTAAAGTTACTTGACAAAAAAAGATGAAAAAATTCTCCTGTCCGATCTAGCAGACAGGAGAAGGTGTTAAATATCAATCTCAAATAGTTCGTCAATGGCTTCTGATACGTATTTTCCGTCTTTTTTCCGTTGTTTGACACATTCTGTAAGGAGATATTCGATTTGCCCATTGACTGAACGAAAGTCATATTCTGCCCATGAGGCGAGTGCAGCGTATAACTTTGTTGAGAGTCGAAGGGGGATCTGCTTTTTTTAGCTTCAACCATCTTTAGTAAAGACTTCCTGTGTTGACAATTGGTTGTGCATCATGATTGCCACAGAGGACGACTAGGAGATTGGAAACCATAGCAGCTTTTCGTTCTTCGTCAAGCTCTACCAATTCCCCTTCATTGATCCGTTCTAGTGCTATTTCAACCATTCCTACAGTACCATCTACAATCATCTTACGGGCATCAATAATGGTAGTAATTTCTGGAGCATAAGCTAGGTAAGTGATACGTGCTTCAAGGATTTCCTAAGCAGCCATTGTCATTTGATGATTTAGCTCCTAAAAAAGGAGATTTTGTGCTAATATCACCACTTTGTCCAAGTAGAGTGTGGTTTGCAGGGTTGACTGCTACGCTGAAGGGATTGACAAAGTAAAAGCCAGGTTCTTTGATGGTACCTGTATAGTTACCAAAGAGTGTCAGAACCATAGCCTCCTGAGGTTTGACAACTTTTAAACCAGCATGAGTTAGCGCTGCAATTACGATTAGTAAAGGTCCGATAATAATTCCAAAAATGTTTTCCGAACCAACACCCATTATAAATATAAAGATACCAAGTACGATTGTCAACTCAATGAGAATCAATGCTAATACACCATTTGGTTTTGAATTGATTAGTTTTTCAGTCATAAGAATGACCTCTGTTATTTGATATCTAAATGATATCATTTTGTTTTTAAAAATTAATAGAAAGTTGACAAATAATCACTAAAAAAGTTTCAGCCCAATAATTACTTATAGGAAGTGAGATTATATTGTGCTGAAATACTCTTTTATTCTTATAACTTTTACACTATAATTGTAGTTAGAAAGGAAGAGAAATGTTTGATTATAGAGCACTAGTTATTTTGATGACTTTGATGGATCATTGTGAGCTATCATTATATGAATTATCTGTTAAGGTGAGCTTACCTATAAAGGAAGTCAAAGAAGGAATAGATTATTTAGTGCCTTATCTAGCTAATAAAGGGATAGTGCTGGATAAAAAACAAGGTCGCTATAGTTTATCAAATCGTACGAAGCAGTCTTTGACAGATATTATTAAGTCGGATGAATTGGTTTTACCAAAGTCGACTCGCTTAGCATTAATCTATCTTTACACTTTTTGCCGATTAGATTTTATATCGAATAATCATTACCAAGACTTTTTGAAAGTAAGTAAGAATACAACCTTATCTGATATTCAATCATTAAGAAAGATTATGTTGGATAATGATTTGGAGCTAGGGTACAGTAGAGCAAAAGGTTATACTTTACACGGTTCAGAGTGGAATAAGCACCGTTTAGCTTTTCAAATGGTTAGTGAGTTGCTGGAATCCTCCATAGGGATTTGGGGGTTGGATTATGTTTTATCCAGTTGGGGGTATTCATTAACTTATGATTTGATTGATCAGGTAGTTAAAGATTATTATGAAAAGCTACAGATAGTACCTATTGTTAATCAATTAAAAGTTTGCCTTTTCGGTTTAGTATTCATTATATGTAGATATCAAAGGGATGTTGAAAGAGTATGTCTTTCAGAGACATTAGTATCTCCTATTATTCAAGATATAACGACTATTTTATTAGATACAGTAGTTGATTTGGGAATTATAGATACGGTATTTTCAGAGGATGATTATCGCTATGTCACAGTTTTATTATCAAGTTGCTTTGAAGGTGAAGTAGATGTTGCTCCGGTTTACTTTAATCAATTAACAGAGGCTATTATAAGTAGAATGGAAGATATTTCTTTGTTACATTTTAAACAAAGAGAAGTATTGAGAGAAAATCTTCGCCGTCACCTTATACCGGCTTACTATAGATTAAAGTTCGGCTTACCTAGCTCAAATGAATATGTGTTGCATGTTAAAGAACATTATCCTGATTTATTTGAACTAGTAAAAGATTCTTTGACTCCCTTGATGGACGCTATTGACAAGCCCATACCTGATAGTGAAACAGCATATTTTGTTATCCATTTTGGAGGATATTTAAAGAAAGCAGACAATTTGCCTCAAAAATGTTATAAAGCAGCAATTATCTGTCCTAATGGAATTAGTTCTTCATTGATGATAAAAGAGAATCTATTAGCATTATTCCCTCAAATTGAGTTTATAGGAACCTCAAAGATTGATGATTTATATGCGAAAACTAGTAGTGACTATGATATGGTTTTTTCTACTATAAAGGTGGATACAGAGAAGCCAAATTATCTAGTTTCTGTTATGATGACGGAAGAACAAACAACACAGTTAGTTGAATTGGTATCAAAAGATTTCCCAGATACAGGTTATCGAGATATTGAGCTTAATCAGATAATTAGCATAGTAAGACGATATAGTGTAATCACACAAGAATTAGAGTTAAAATTAGCATTAAAGAGGTATCTCTATCAAGAAATGAACAGAAAGGAAGTGTTACCATTGTTAGAAGAATTAATTACAAAAGAAACTTATCAGGTTAGTTCGGAAAAATTAGGATGGAAGGAGGCAATTCGTTTAGCAGCTAAACCGCTTTTGGATCAACATAAGATAACTGAGAACTACCCTGAGGCAATGATTCAAAAAGTAGAAGAGTTTGGGCCTTTTATTAATTTAGGGAAGGGAGTAGCAATTCCTCACGCTCGGCCAGATGAAGGTGTGAATGAAATAGGAATGTCAATGTTAGTTTTGGAAGAACCGATTTATTTATTGGATAATCCAGAACAAGAGGTAAGATTGTTGATTTGTATTGCAGCTATTGATAATGAGAGTCATTTAAAGGCTTTGTCACATTTAACAACAATTTTAAGAGATAAAAATCATGTTCAAACTTTTAATATCATCAAAAAACTATGATGACATTGAATGATAATTAACAGGAGGATTAGATAATGTTAAAAATTGGTACAGCTTGTGGTTCAGGATTAGGTTCAAGTTTTATGGTACAGATGAATATTGAATCTGTATTGAGTGATTTGAATGTTTCAGATGTAGAAGTTGAACACTATGATTTAGGTGGAGCAGATCCAAATGCAGCTGATATTTGGATTGTTGGTCGTGATTTAGCTGATTCAGCTAGTCATCTTGGAGATGTTCGTATCTTAAATAGTATTATTGATATGGATGAACTACGAGAATTAATTACTAAACTTTGTGAAGAAAAAGGACTTATTTAGGAGGCTAGCGTCATGATGAAGTTCATATTGGATATTGTTAGTACACCAGCTATTTTAGTAGCTTTAATTGCAATCTTAGGATTAGTTCTTCAGAAGAAGAAATTACCTGATATTATTAAAGGTGGAATTAAGACCTTTGTTGGTTTCTTAGTTGTATCTGGTGGTGCAGGAATTGTACAAAATTCTTTGAATCCATTTGGTACCATGTTTGAACATGCTTTTCATTTATCTGGAGTTGTACCGAATAATGAAGCAATTGTAGCTGTAGCTTTAACCACATATGGCTCAGCTACTGCAATGATTATGTTTGCAGGTATGGTATTCAATATCTTAATTGCTCGTTTTACTCGATTCAAATATATCTTTTTAACAGGGCACCACACTCTATATATGGCGTGTATGATTGCGGTCATTTTATCAGTTGCTGGCTTTACAAGTTTGCCTCTTATCTTACTAGGAGGATTAGCACTTGGTATTATTATGAGTGTTTCCCCGGCATTTGTGCAAAAATATATGGTTCAATTAACTGGAAATGACAAGGTGGCTTTAGGTCATTTCAGTTCTTTGGGATATTGGTTAAGTGGTTTCACTGGTAGCCTTATTGGTGACAAATCAAAATCAACAGAGGACATTAAATTCCCAAAGAGTTTAGCTTTTTTACGTGATAGTACTGTTAGTATTACTTTATCTATGGCAGTTATTTACATTATTGTAGCTATCTTTGCAGGATCAGAATATATAGAAAAAGAAATCAGTAATGGTACAAGTGGTCTAGTTTATGCTTTACAATTAGCAGGTCAATTTGCAGCAGGTGTATTTGTTATTTTAGCAGGTGTTCGCCTTATTTTGGGTGAAATTGTTCCAGCCTTTAAAGGTATTTCAGAGCGTCTTGTACCTAATTCAAAACCTGCTTTGGATTGTCCGATTGTTTATACTTATGCACCTAATGCAGTCCTAATTGGATTTATCTCTAGTTTTGTTGGTGGTTTAGTAAGTATGGCAATTATGATTGCTTCAGGAACGGTTGTCATCTTACCAGGCGTTGTGCCTCATTTCTTCTGTGGAGCGACTGCAGGTGTCATTGGGAATGCATCTGGTGGTGTTCGTGGAGCCACTATTGGAGCATTTTTACAAGGTATTTTAATTAGTTTTCTTCCAGTCTTTTTAATGCCAGTTTTGGGAGGACTTGGTTTCCAAGGGTCAACTTTCTCAGATGCAGATTTTGGTCTATCAGGAATTATTTTAGGAATGTTGAATCAATTTGGCTCGCAAGCAGGCATTGTTATTGGTCTTGTTCTTATTCTAGCAGTTATGTTTGGAGTATCCTTTATTAAAAAGCCATCTGCAAAGGAGGAATAAGGGATGATTTTAAGTGAAAATAGAGAAGATGAGTTAAGAAAATTTGCAACAAAAATCCGATTAAATACTCTTAGAACATTGAATCATCTTGGATTCGGCCATTATGGAGGGAGTCTGTCTATAGTAGAAGTTTTAGCAGTGCTTTATGGTGAAATAATACCGATGACTCCAGAAATATTTGCGTCACGAGATAGAGATTATTTTGTTTTATCCAAGGGACATGCTGGACCAGCTTTGTACAGCACACTCTATTTGAATGGTTTCTTTGACAAAGAATTCTTACATTCTTTAAATACAAATGGGACCAAATTACCGTCTCATCCTGATAGAAATCTAACGCCGGGCATAGATATGACAACTGGCTCTTTAGGACAGGGAATTAGTGTTGCAACCGGGCTTGCATATGGTCAGAGAATAAGAAAAAGTCCCTTTTATACCTATGCTATTGTTGGAGATGGTGAGTTAAATGAGGGACAATGTTGGGAGGCTATACAGTTTGCTTCTCATCAACAGTTATCTAATTTAATTGTATTTGTAGACGATAACAAAAAACAATTAGATGGTTTTACAAAGGATATTTGTAATCCAGGTGATTTTGTAGAAAAATTCTCAGCATTTGGATTTGAATCCATTAGGGTCAATGGTTCAGATATTAGAGAAATTTATGAAGGGATTGTCCGATTAAAACAGTCAAATGATTCATCCCCTAAGTGTATTGTATTAGATACTACTAAAGGTCAAGGAGTTCGAGAGCTGGAAGAAATGAAATCCAATCATCATCTTCGCCCTACTGTAGAGGAGAGACAAATGTTAACTTCAGTTGTAGAAAGATTAAGTCAGGAATTGGAGGAAACAGAATGATGAGAAGTACGAAAGAATTACGACATGTGTATAGAGATTTCCTTCTAGAGGCTAACCAAAGTTATTCTGATATAGTAGTTTTAGAAGCAGATTTGTCAAGTTCTATGGCTACTAATAATCTTGAAAAGGACTTTGGAGACCGTTATGTGAATGTTGGGATCATGGAAGCAGAAATGGTCGGGCTTGCAGCAGGTTTATCTATTCAGGGGTTTAGACCTTATCTTCATACATTTGGCCCTTTTGCTTCACGAAGAGTATTTGATCAATTATTTATTTCTCTTGGATACGCACAATTGGATGCCACTGTGATTGGATCAGATGCAGGAGTAACTGCAGAAATGAATGGTGGGACACATATGCCATTTGAAGAAATTGGATTGTTACGTTTAATTCCTAAATCAATCATTTTCGAAGCAACTGATGATATCCAATTTCGTGAAATCTTGAACCAGACATTAGACTTAAAAGGACTAAAATATATTCGAACAATTAGAAAAGCTCCAGAGGCTGTATATCAAGGTGGAGAAGATTTTTCTAAAGGCTACATTGAGTTAAGACACGGTGAAGATGTTGTAATAGTTGCTTCTGGCATAATGGTTGCTCCAAGTATTCGAGTTGCGGATGAACTGTTTAAATTAGGTTATTCAGTAGGTGTGATAGATTTATTTAGAATCAAACCGATACCAGAACAGATAAAAACAATATTAAGTGGAAAAACTATATTTACTGTAGAAAACCACAATCAGATAGGTGGAATTGGCAGTGCTTTATGTGAATTATTCTCTGATGATGGAATAACAAAAATTCATCGGATGGGTGTTCAAGAAAGATTCGGTCAAGTAGGGAAAATGGATTATCTTCTTAATGAGTATGGTTTGAGTGAATCGAATATAAAAGAGAAAGTTCTAGAGTTTTATAATGCAAGATAGATGTTAAATACACTTATCTGAAAGAACTTCTGTAAAAATTACATTACGTTATTTAAAGCAAGCGGATTAAAAGCATATTCTGGTAATCAGAAAGTGCCCTGATCCGCTTTGTTGTTTTTAATTTAAAATGTTTATATGTGTATAGAATTTTCTGAAAATTCAAGAATTTTCTTCTGTTCATTGCCTTTAAAATGTGCTATAATAGTAAAAACTGAAATGGGAGGGAACAAATGACTGAATTAGCTAAACGTCATCGCAGTAGCATTTATGATAGTATGGTTAAATCACCAAACCGTGCTATGCTTCGTGCGACTGGTATGACAGATAAGGACTTTGAAACACCGATTGTGGGAGTGATTTCGACTTGGGCGGAAAATACACCATGTAACATCCACTTGCATGATTTTGGGAAATTGGCTAAAGAGGGTGTCAAATCTGCAGGTGCTTGGCCTGTGCAGTTTGGAACTATTACTGTAGCGGACGGGATTGCTATGGGAACGCCTGGTATGCGTTTCTCTTTGACATCTCGTGATATCATTGCGGACTCTATCGAGGCGGCTATGGGTGGTCACAATGTGGATGCCTTTGTTGCTATCGGTGGTTGTGACAAGAACATGCCTGGTTCTATGATTGCCATTGCTAATATGGATATTCCAGCAATTTTCGCCTATGGTGGAACTATTGCACCGGGAAATCTTGATGGTAAAGATATTGACTTGGTTTCTGTTTTTGAGGGTATCGGAAAATGGAACCACGGTGACATGACAGCTGAGGACGTAAAACGTCTTGAATGTAATGCCTGCCCTGGTCCTGGTGGCTGTGGTGGTATGTACACAGCTAATACCATGGCGACTGCTATCGAAGTTCTCGGTATGAGTTTGCCAGGCTCTTCATCTCATCCAGCTGAATCAGCTGACAAGAAAGAAGATATCGAAGCAGCAGGACGTGCTGTTGTTAAGATGTTGGAACTAGGTCTTAAACCATCAGATATCTTGACTCGTGAAGCCTTTGAAGATGCTATCACTGTAACTATGGCTCTAGGTGGTTCTACAAACGCCACTCTTCACTTGCTTGCCATTGCCCATGCTGCCAATGTTGACTTGTCACTTGAGGACTTCAATACGATTCAAGAACGTGTGCCTCACTTGGCTGACTTGAAACCATCTGGTCAGTATGTCTTCCAAGATCTCTATGAAGTTGGTGGTGTGCCTGCGGTTATGAGATACCTCTTGGCAAATGGTTTCCTTCATGGAGATCGCATCACATGTACTGGTAAGACTGTCGCTGAGAACTTGGCTGATTTTGCAGACCTCACTCCAGGTCAAAAAGTTATTATGCCACTTGAAAATCCAAAACGTGCGGATGGTCCGCTTATCATCTTGAACGGGAACCTTGCACCAGACGGTGCGGTTGCCAAGGTATCAGGTGTTAAAGTGCGTCGTCACGTTGGTCCAGCTAAGGTCTTTGACTCAGAAGAAGATGCTATCCAGGCTGTTTTGACAGATGAA
>CAKMPG010000054.1:0-4793 GCA_927911355.1 Streptococcus mitis
GATGATAATATCGTCTTTACTTAGTTTCGGTGCACGTTTAACTGCTTCTGCGATAGCATGCGAACTTTCAATCGCTGGGATAATCCCTTCAGTCTTGCTGAGAAGGAGGAGAGCCTGAACAGCTTCTTCGTCTGTCGCAGCCACATATTCCACGCGACCTGAATCTTTAAAGTAGGCGTGTTCTGGGCCAACCCCTGGATAGTCCAATCCAGCTGAGATAGAGTAAACTGGAGCTAGCTCTCCATCTTCCTTAAAGACTGCATAAGTCTTCATGCCGTCGACAATTCCGATACTACCTTTTGTCATAGTAGCTGCGTGCTTATCTGTGTCAAGTCCATGACCAGCAGCTTCGACCCCAACCAATTTAACTTCTTCATCAGCTACATACTGAGAAAAAGCACCGATGGCATTGGAACCACCACCTACACAGGCAATAACGTAGTCTGGTAAACGACCTTCTTTTTCTAAGATTTGACGGCGAGATTCTTCACTGATGACTTTCTGGAACTCATGGACAATTGTTGGATAAGGGTGAGGCCCCACAGCAGATCCCAGAACGTAGAAGGCTTCAAGGTCATTCATCCATGCTCCAAAGGCTGCATCAACAGCATCCTTAAGAGTTCGTGTCCCCGTTTCAACTGCGTGAACAGTTGCTCCCATCATCTCCATACGGAAGACATTGAGACGTTGACGCTCCACATCTTCTGCCCCCATGTAGACATCACAAGCCATACCAAACTTAGCTGCAGCAGCTGCAGTCGCAACACCGTGCTGACCAGCTCCTGTCTCTGCGATAACCCGTTTTTTACCCATACGTTTAGCCAGAAGAATTTGCCCTAAAACGTTGTTGAGTTTGTGAGAACCAAGGTGGTTAAGGTCTTCGCGCTTGAGATAAATCTTAGCGCCACCTAAGTGGTCTGTCAAACTTTCTGCAAAATAAAGCGGTGTTTCGCGACCTGAATAGTCCTTCAAATAATGGCGAAATTCTGCCAAAAATTCTGGATCATCCTTATACTTGTCAAATGTCACTTCCAACTCATCCAACAAAGCCTGAATAGGCTCTGGTACAAAACTACCACCAAATTGTCCAAAATAACCTTTAGTTGTCATAATTTTTTCCTCATTTTGTATTGATTTCAAGATATGAAAAAAGCCCACACACAGAATTAAATTCCGTGTGAGGGCGTTGGTAACGCGGTGCCACCTCAATTATAAAGGGACTATTTCCCTTTACATCTCTGCCTTGTCTAACAACAAGTTGCACTGTAAGGTGTGCGCACCGAATTTTCATTGTTTCAAATTCATCTTTAAAATCAGCCCACTTTCACTACCTCCAATCACCTGTTCACAATCACCACAGGCTCCCTGAAGATCAAAAATAGTTACTTTTCTGATTTGTTGAACTTATTTTAATACTTTGTCTTTTCTTTGTCAAGACTTTTTTATGATTTTTTTGATAAAGTTAGCACTTTTTTCAGAAACTGTTTTGAAAGTCTCAATGATATAGTCCACTTCTTCATCGCTTAATTTAGTGTGAAGAGGGAGCGTAATTTCATTTTCAAAGAAGGCATAGGCCTTAGGATAGTTCGTCATATCAAAGCCAAGATTCTTATAGGCTGTCAAAAGAGGAAGTGGTTTGTAGTGGACGTTACTTGCAATTCCTGCTTTGGCCAATTCTTGGATAATAAGATTGCGTTCTTCTAAACTTGCTCCTTCTACATGGGTGATGTAAAGGTGACGACAAGACTCGACTGTGTCAGTCTCATGTGCCAATGGATGGATGCGAGAACCAGCAAAACCACGATCATAACGGTCCACGATGTCCTTACGACGTTGTAGCAAAGCTGGGTAACGGTCCAATTGTACCAAACCAAGTGACGCCATGATATCGGTCATATTGCACTTGTAGGCTGGTGTGACGATATCATACTCCCATGAACCCAATTGCATCTTAGCAAGGGCATCCTTAGTTTGACCGTGAAGTGAAAGGATTTGAAATTCCTTGTACATCTCTTCGTCATCAATCGCTGGATTGGCCTTCCAAGTCGCACTTCCTCCCTCAGCAGTTGTAAAATTCTTAACGGCATGGAATGAGAAGGAAGTAAAGTCAGCAATAGAACCAGCAGGTTGCCCTTTATAAGTAGATCCCAAAGCGTGGGCACTATCAGAGACAATCACGATACGGTTAAAGGCCTTTTGCCACTTACTAGTAGCTGTAAAGAGGTCACGTTTCTTCTCCACAACTTGGAACAAACGGTCATAGTCGCACACAATCCCCGCAAGCTCAACAGGAATAATCACCTTAGTCTTTTCAGTGATAGCTTGCTCCAGCAAGTCATAGTCCATTTCAAAAGTATCTGCTTGGATATCCACCATGACAGGTGTTGCTCCTACGTGCGTGATGACACTACATGAAGCTGTGTAAGTCATGGCTGGAACGATGACTTCATCTCCAGGACCCACTTCCAAAACACGCAAAATCAACTCAAGCGCGGCAGTTGCAGAGTTAAGACAGACAGTCTTAGGCGTCTGTGTATATTGAGACAAGCGACGCTCTAGTTCTTTTGTCTTAGGACCTGTTGTGATCCAACCAGAACGCAAGGTATCCGCTACTTCAGCAATTTCTGCTTCCGTAATATCGGGTGGTGAAAATGGAATATTGTAATTTGGCATTGATTTGCTCCTTTTATCTGTACTCATTCTTTCATGACTACTTTATTTTAGCACTTCAAACACGGTTTGAAACATGATTTTGATGTCTCCAAGGAAACTAAATTCTCGGAGATAGGCAAGATTATAGCGCATTTTTTCAGGAAGGACGTGTTCGACATAGGCTTGGTCAACTGACAGACCTTTTTCAGTCATTTGACTGATGATAGTGTCCTCATCCTTGTAGTTGATGCTGGCTGGAGAGGTAATTCCTGCCGGCAAAAGCAAGGTCGCCATCATTTCTGGGCTATATTGCTCTGTGTAGCGTGGCACCTCAGGTCGTGTACCGACAAAGGACATCTCGCCTTTAAGGACATTGACCAGCTGAGGTAGTTCATCTAAACGAACACGGCGGATGAAATTGCCAACCTTGGTAATACGGCTATCATTAGCTGAAGTCACCAGACTTCCTTTTTTGTCCGCATCCGTCACCATGGTACGGAACTTCCAAATCTTGAAAGGTCGATTGTACTGGGTCACGCGCTCTTGCTTGTAAATCACTGGCCCCTTGCTATCCAACTTGATCCAAATGCTCAAGATGAGAAAGATGGGAGAGGTCAGAACCAGTACGACTAAAGCCAGAACCCAGTCCAAACAACGCTTGAAAATCAGCGAACCCTTCCTTTTAGAGACAAGCTGGTAGTAAGACTCAACCTCGCTTGATTTCATTTCCACGGGCAAGTCTTCCCATTTCAGCATGCTGTTTCTCCTTTGTTTTTATTATACTATTTGTCAACATTTTTCATTATACCACAAAATGGAAAAGGCGGTGAAAGAAATCTGTAATTTGAAGGATTTCCTTCTTATACTCTATGAAAATCAACGAGTATTAGGCCATGGCACCCGCCTGCAAACTATACATCTTGTGATAGGTTCCTCCCAGAGCCAAGAGTTCCTCATGTGTTCCACTCTCGATAATACGCCCCTTGTCCAAAACATAGATGCAGTTGGCGTCTTGGATGGTAGAAAGGCGGTGGGCAATGGCAATGGTTGTCCGCCCTTGTCTCATCTTAGCCAGAGAAGCTTGAACCATGCTTTCTGTTTCAGAGTCTATATTGGCTGTCGCTTCATCCAAAATCAAGATTTTGGGCTGACTGGCAACTGTTCTAGCAAAGGCAAGAAGCTGGCGCTGTCCAGTTGAAAAGCTCGAACCACGCTCGGACACAGGTGAGTCGTAACCCTGAGGAAGGTCTTGAATAAAGGAATCTGCATCCACGAAGGCTGCAGCAGCCTGGACCTGCTCATCACTAATGTCTTGGTACATGGCGATATTGGACTTAATGGTTCCATGATAGAGGAAGGGTTCCTGCAAGACCAGACCGATGTTTTTTCTCAGCTCTTCCTGACTGTAGTCCCTAATATCCACATCGTCCAAGAGAACTCGCCCTGATTGAAATTCATAAAAGCGCATGAGGACATTAATAATCGAAGATTTCCCTGAACCTGTATGGCCTACAAATGCAATGGTTTCACCCTTGTTAACCGAAAAGGAAATATCATCCAGAATCTGATGTTTCCCGTCATATGAGAAACACACATGTTCAAAACGGATATTGCCTTCTTTGACTTTAGCCTGGCCATTTTCTTGAAGAGGTTCATAGGTCCTCTCGTCTATCAGGGAAAAGACACGACCTGCAGAAACCATAGACGTTTGCAGGGTTGAGAAGTTTTGCGTCACTTCAATCAAGGGATCAAAGAGACGATTGATATACTGGATAAAGGCATACATGGTTCCTGCCGTTATTCCCAGATAAAGACCACGATAGCCAAAATAGGCCATCAAAACAGCGTATCCTAGGAGTTTCAGCAAACTCATGGCGGGGCGTAAAAAGAGGGCATCCAAGGCTACAGAACGGTTGGCATAGACCAAGTGTTCTTGGTTAATCTCATCAAATTCTGACTGTAGGCGCTTCTCTTGATTAAAGGCCTGAATAATCCTGATGCCCTCGATGTTTTCAGCCAGCTTGCTATTGATATCTGACAAGAGACTTCTGGTTTTCTCAATGATTTTCACTGATTTTTTCCGATAGAGATTGACCAAAAGGAAAATCAAGGGGAGAAAGAGCAAGACCAGTGCTGTCAAA
>CAKMPG010000055.1:0-10596 GCA_927911355.1 Streptococcus mitis
CCTCACTACGGAAGTTCTTGACGTCGTCGATAATCTCCCAAGTACGAGTTTCACGAAGGAAGAGCTCGTATTTTTCCATATCACTTTTCTTGAGTAGAGAAACAAAGGCATTGACTACAAAGGCATAGTGCTGAGACGAAAACGCTAAAGAGTTCGCGGTGGGCGACAGGATTTTTATAGCGTTCCTCCAGAAGCTGGGTCTGCTCGACAACCTGACGGGCATAAGAGAGGAACTCCATTCCATCGCGGGTCAAGGTGATACCCTTGGGATTGCGGATAAAGATCTCAATGCCCATTCATTTTCCAAATCTCTCACAGCATTAGAAAGACTGGGTTGGGTGATAAAGAGTTGCTTGGCTGCCTCATTCATGGAGCCTGTTTCGACGATTTTGATAATATAATGTAATTGTTGAATTCTCATGTTTTTATTGTACCACACTTGCGTCAGAATCGCCAAAGAAGATAGGAAAATCAGGGGGAGTGTGTGGGTCTCTGTAAAGTAGTTAAGAAGAAACTTCTAAATCATTTAGTAAATAAGATTAAAAATTTTCCTCGAAAATAAGAAACTTGCACGATTTACTCATTACTTAGCCAATACTAGAGTTTATACTAGTTACTGTAAAGATGATCATCTAAAAGAAGGAAGGAGGCAACCTTATGGCTAAAAATATAAATCGTTCAGAGATTGATTCTTTAAGTTTCGAGGTTGAAAACCAAGAACTTTCCGGGCAATCAGAAGCTAGTGGTACACAGCTTTTAAAATGACACTAGCAGGTCTCTGTGGATTGTGTTTCACCTATTTCTATGAGTGTACGAGAAATAATGTTCGCTGTTAGATAAAACAAAAGGAAAATTCTAGTGTTTTATTACAAAACATTGACAACATTTTGATTTGGTGTTATATTTACGGGGAGAAAGACAAATAAAACAAGACAACTTTGAGATTGATTCTTTGGATTATGGAAATTAATAGCTAAGAATTGGATGGTAAATCTGCTGCTGGGTGGCGTACGGCTGTTAGATTAACAGCACAGGGGCGCGGTGGTTGGTGATTTACATATTCTTATGAATGTATTTCGTCAAACGTGCGCTGTGGATAAAACTCTCTATTTTTTGACAGGAGGATAAAATGGAAGGAATTATTGGAACACTAGATTTCTATGCACCTGTACTGGTCTTAGGAGTTGTTGTCATAGGGATTGTTTACTTTATGAAAAAAAGAAACGATCGCAAATAATCAACATCAACCGATACCTGAAAAAGGCATCGGTTTTTTATAACTTGAATATGTTGCACAAAATACTCATGGAAAACCTTGAAAGAAACCGTATAATGAGAGAGTAATAAAGAAACGGAGGAATGAAATGATGAAACAGCTTATCGTGACAGGATTAACAAAAACATTTGGTCAAGGGGATAATATCGTTTATGCTTTATCAGATGTGAACTTGTCCGTTGAAAAAGGTGAATTTCTGGCAATTATGGGAGCCAGTGGTAGTGGAAAAACAACACTCCTCAATTGTATTTCAACGATTGATAAACCAACATCAGGTGAGATTCGATTTGAAGATTTTGACATCATCCATGCCAAGGAAAATGAACTAGCTGACTATCGTGCTAAAAACATTTCCTATATTTTCCAAGCTTACAACTTGGTGGAAACCTTGACAGTTTATGAAAATATCGTTCTACCTCTTCAAATTCAGGGGAAAAATATCAAAAAACATCAGGATAAGATTGAGGAAATTTTGAATAAGTTGGCCATCCAAAACTTAAAAGATAAGTTTCCTAATCAGTTATCAGGTGGCCAGCGACAACGTGTGGCAACTGCTAGAGCCTTGATTGATGATTCTAAACTGATTATCGCAGATGAGCCGACAGGAGCCTTGGACTCTGCCAATTCTGAAAAACTGATGGCACTTTTGCAGGAAATCAATAAAAGTTTTGGGATCACCATTTTATTGGTCA
Source organism: Streptococcus mitis (assembly GCA_927911355.1). Taxonomy (GTDB): domain Bacteria; phylum Bacillota; class Bacilli; order Lactobacillales; family Streptococcaceae; genus Streptococcus; species Streptococcus mitis_DD. Next base: position 1,969 of record CAKMPG010000055.1, read on the forward strand.
CCCACGACCCTGCTGCAGCAAAGTATTCCTCACGGATGGTGCTACTCAGTGATGGAAAGATTATGGATGATTTGAAACGTAACAGCTTATCTAATGAAGAGTATTTGCAAGAGATATACAGCCGTACCAGATAGGAGGGGGAAAGTATGTATCCAAAATTGATTTTACGAAATGTATTTCGAAATTTACAGACCTATACCATCTATTTTTTCAGTCTGACCTTGATTTATAGCTTGCTCTACGCTTTTAATGCTTTACCAAGCCATCCAGTGATGCAAAGTTTATCAGGAGCAAAGGAAACGTTGACGACGGTGATGAGCCAGTACATGGGTTTGCTTTCCTATCTGATTCTATCGGCGATTGCCTTTCTCATCGTTTACGCCACAAATTTTGTGCTGGGACGGCGCAAGAAAGAGTTGGGACTTTATGCAACGCTGGGAATGAAGAAGAAGCAGATTATCCGTACCCTGTTCTTTGAAACCATGCTGGTCAATATCTTTTCTTTGATTCTAGGTTTCTTTCTTGGAGTGATCTTACTGGTCATTCTAGCTAAGATTGCATCTGAGTTTTTCATGGCTAATTACTTTGGTAATCTGGTTTTCTTTGATAGTAAGTCTGTCATCTTACTAGTTTATTCCTATTTGGTAACCAGTTTTATTGTTGGTGTTATGGACATTATCACTTTTAGAAAGCAAAATATCATTGCACTCATTCAAGAAAATGGGGTCAAGAAATCTGTCTTGGCAAAAGGCAAGCCAGTTCTTCAAGTACTTCTCTTTATTCTTTCGACAGCTGTTATCGGTTTTGGTGCTCTCTATTTTTCAGACTATCACCATCTATCATTCTTGAAAAGCTGGGGTATCTTGCTGGTATCTGTCTTCGTGATTTTTGTGATTTTATTTTACAATACCTTGAGCCATTTTATCTTGGTCTCCCTTAGAAAACTGCCTCAAACCTACTATAACAAACTAAACACTTTTAAAATCCGTCAATTTTCAAAACAAGCTGATAGTAATTCGGTCACGTTGGCTGTCTTATCCTTGACCTTGACACTGGCTCTCAGCTTACTCGTTTTTAGTGGTAGTGCCTATACGACTATGAACCGAGAGCTGAACAAATACTCACCTTATGATGTAACTGTCAATCTCTACCGTGGTCAAGAGTTTCAATTTTCTCAGGAATCTGTCAAAGACAGATTGAAAGCAGATGGATTTGACTTTAACCTCATCAAAGAGGAGTACAGCTATCCTAGCTATTCTAGTGATGTAATCTATAAAGATTTGATTGATACCAGCAATCTCTGGGAGCATGATAAGAAACTTCCTGAATCAAAAGTACCGATTTTAGGAATTTCTGCCTACAATCACCTCCGCAAACTGCAAGGGAAAAAAGCGGTTGACTTAGCAGAAGACCAATTTCTAGTCAATGCCAATTATAAAGGAACTGCCAAGCAGATTCAGGACTTTCTATCAACGACCAAAACCCTCATGATTAACGGTCATTCTCTCAACCTTGCCTCTTCGAAGCCACTTGAAACAGTTTACTTTTATCTTCAGTAGGTCTAAATGACGCAGGAACCTTGATTGTACCAGATAAGGTAGTAGTTGGATTGACGGAAGACCACACGACCTATGTTGCCAATTTCAAGGAAAATATAGACAAACGGGAAGTAGAAACATTCTTGAGTCAGTGGATTGAAAAATACTACTTCACTCGTGATGGAGCAGAGTTGAATTCGTTCACCTATCAAACGAAAGGAAGTATTTTTGAGGTTTACCTTGGATTTATGGGCGTCATTGTCTTTGTCATGATTTTTGTCAGTGTTATTTTTATCATTATTTCCCTCAGTATCTTGTCACTTCAAACTTCTACAAGTTCTTTGGATAGTGTCAATGATTATCAAATCTTATACCTTCTTGGTAACAAGAGAAAGCAAAATCGCTCTATTCTTTTGCAACAGATTCTAAGTTATTTCTTGGTTCCGCTGGTTATCGCAGGTCCGCTAGCATTTTCCTTGAGTACCGCTCTTTTGGGCTATTTTGAGAATTTCGCTAATACCAGCATTTCTATTGATATCACCTATCTGGGAATAGCGGTCTTACTATTTGTTCTTTACCTGCTAGTGACTTACAGAGTAAGTTGGCAAATTATTGAAAATTAAGTCAAATACCAGAGTTGCCTATCCGACAATTCTGGTATTGTGTTATAATAATATTAAAGTAGTTCAGGAAGTGGATACATATGAAACAGTTTGTCAAATCGCTCTCGAAAAACTCACTTTTATTGTGGTGGTTGACGATTTTTAATCATCTAGCTTTAATGATTTATATTTATTATAGGATTCCTCTGGACTTTTCGACAGATTTTTCCTTGCAGATGGTTTTATTGCTGATTATTGCTTTAATTGTATTTAGCTATATTTGTAATATTGTGACCTTTCGGTATAGTGAGTTGAAACTTTGGTTGCTCCTGATGATGTTTCTCATTAGCTGGCAATCCATATTTAATCAAGGAGTTGCGAGCACCCTGTTGCACTTTTTTGATATTCTTCATCCGCTCAACTCTTTTTTATTGGTGTATAGTTCTCTGTCTATTATCTTTCTGGGAGAAAAAATAGGAGAAGAACTGTTGAGTGTGTCCTTTGTGTTGACACTAATCACCATTAGTTCATATCTGTTAAGTCCTTCAATTTTTCTATTTCTGTCCTTGTTTGCGTCTTTCTTTTTAAACCTTGTTCCCTTGATTTTACTGATTTTATATCATAAAGAGTTGAAAAGTAAACTCAAGTATCAGAGACGAAATTTGTGGATATTAGCTTTGATATTGCCTCTTTCTTATTTCTTTTTGTATATTAATACGAGGGGCTCAGGAGTGATGAACCTAGTCTGGTATCTTGAGATTATTGGAATACTTGCTTTTTTGCATCTCAAAACAATTATTAACTCTCTTCAAAAAAAGGTATCAGAGTTGAAATTATCCTATATAAAAGCTTTTTCACGCTTATTTTTACTGGTTCTGTTTTTGTTAGTAGGTATTTTCATCATCTTTCGTCTAGACTTAAACATGAGCTTTTTGGTCTTGAATATCATGTTACTATTGTTCGGGATTTGTTCGGAAGAATTGATTCGCCTTTTTCGTTCTACTGAAATGCTAGATGCTAGGGATTATGTAAAAGTTCTCTTTTTAAAGCGTAACCGTATGGTGAAAAGTATGCTGGCAAATGAAGACACAGAACAACAGTTCTCCGAATTTCTTCACAATGAAATCCTTCAAAATGTGATGGCAATAAAAAATTTCAATAAATATAGTAGCAATCAAGCTTTTGGTGAACAGATCAATCTGGTGACAGAGGAGTTGGTTCAGCGGATTCGTGAGCGGATGGATTATTATCAGCCAATGGTAGAAACAGACGAGCAGTTAGACATCCAGTATCAAGGGCTGATTAATCGGATTGTCAAGCGCTATCACGCAGAAAATGAAGTCGTCACACAGTTTCCTGCCCACTTTAGGCTTTTATCTCCTTACGATAAAATTGCCTATCGTCTGGTTGAGGAGTTGGCGACCAATGCCGTTAAGTACGCTAGTGGTGGAACGATTTCTTTGAAGATTGATGTGCATGATGACACTATTTTTATCATTTCTGAAAATGACTGCCTTCAAACAGAAAAATCCTTAGGTTATGGCTTGAAAAATATGTCTAATAAAATTAGTGTTTTAGGTGGTCAAATGCAGATTTTTGAAAATAATAAGAGATTTCGTGTAGAAATTACTCTCCCGATTGATAAGGAGTTGTGTTATGAAAATTTTGTTAATTGATGATCATAAATTATTTAGCCAAAGTATCAAGATGATTTTAGAGTTATCGGAAAACATTAAAAAGGTCCAGTTAGTAGATAATTTTTCGACTATTTCGGAGATTGCTTTTAATGACTACGACATTATTTTGATTGATATCAACCTGACGAGTCTGTATCAAGATGATGGGCTGACCTTGGCACAAGAGATTATCGACAATGGTTGTTCTAGTAAGGTTGTGATTTTGACAGGTTACAGTAAAAAAATGTATGAACACCGAGCTAAAGTTATGGGGGCTTATGGCTTTCTGGACAAAAGTATGGACCCAGATGAGTTGGTGAAAAAACTGGAAAAGATTTATCTAGGTGGTAAGGTCTTTTCAGATGAAGTGATGGTAGAGGTGTTAACACCACGAGAAATCGAGATACTAGAACTGGTTAGAAATGGCTTGACCATTGATGATGTCTGTGACAAGGTCTATGTGAGTAAACGTACAGTTTCCAATCACTTGGCCAATATCTTTTCAAAATTGGGAGTGACTAACAGGCAGGAGGCGATTCACATCGCTGAGCAGTTGGGCTATTTTCCACCAGATTAAAAAGCTGCAGAAGATGCAGCTTTTTTAATTTCTGTGATACTTCTTGTGTGGGTCTCTTCTTGAAAAAAACACAAAATTTTGCTAGAATGAGTCTTATGAAAACATTCTATGATGTGCAGCAATTCCTCAAACGATTTGGTATTATTGTTTACATGGGAAAACGCTTATATGATATTGAACTGATGAAGTTGGAACTCTCTCGGATTTACGATGCAGGGTTGATGGAAAAACTAGACTATCTAGAAGCAGAAGCGGTTCTTCGCAGAGAGCACAAGGTAGAATTGGATTATATTGAGAAAAATGGAGAAATGAACTAATGGTTACTTGGATTTTGTGGGCACTTATACTAGCAATGTTGGCGTGGATGGGCTTTAACTATCTTCGTATTCGCCGTGCGGCTAAAATTGTAGACAATGAGGAGTTTGAAGCCTTGATTCGTACGGGTCAATTGATTGATTTGCGTGATCCAGCAGAATTCCACAGAAAACATATTCTTGGGGCTCGCAATATTCCTTCAAGTCAGTTGAAAACTAGTCTTGCAGCCCTTCGTAAAGACAAACCTGTCCTTCTTTACGAAAACCAACGTGCGCAACGGGTTACGAATGCAGCCCTTTACTTGAAAAACAAGGTTTTTCTGAGATTTATATCCTTTCTTATGGATTGGATTCTTGGAAAGGGAAAGTCAAAGTTGAGAAATAAGAAAACGAGCTTGGATGTTTCGAGCTCATTTTTTAACCACTTTTTCTGAGAAAGTCACGAATGCTTGTCAGCTCTTTTGAGTTGAGGGGGCGATAGTCTCCCTCTTGAAGATTATCATCCAAACTCCAAGGGCCAAATTGGGTACGTTTAAGGGAGGTCACCTTGACACCAACTGAGAGGAACATTTTCTTGACCTGATGAAATTTTCCTTCTGAAATGGTAATAGAGGCTTGACTCAGGGAAGGACTTGCAGATAGAATTTCTAGCTTAGCAGGTTTACAAACAGTACCATCTAAAAAGACAATTCCCTTTTGAAAGGCTTGGATATGGTCAGGTGTCAGAAGTCCATTAACCTCAACTCGATAAGTCTTATCGACATGATATTGGGGATGGAGGAGTTGGAAGCCCAAGGGACCGTTATCGGTCAAGAGGAGGAGACCTGTCGTATCTCGGTCCAGTCGACCGACGGCATAGAACTTGTCAGACTGGATGTCAGGCGGAAGGAGGTCCATGACGGTTGGAAGTTTCTTGTCTTTGTTGGCTGTAACGACACCCGCAGGCTTATGAAGCATAAGATAGGTGTGCTCATAGCCTCGAATGATTTGGCCCCGAAAGAGGAGTTCCTGTAGTCCTGTATCGATATTTTGGGCTAGGGAGCGGGCTGGGCAACCATCGACGAGAATTTCCCCTTTGAGTAAGGCTTGTTTCATGGCCTTTCGGCTAACTTTTTCTTGGGCTAATAAATTATCTAAACGCATACTGTGCCTATCTTATCATAAGTCGCTTGCTTTGAAAAGGCTTGACGTGAAAAGAAAAGCAGAGTGAAAACATTTACACTTGCTTGAGTTATGTTATTTACTTGAAAATATGGTATAATCGTTCAGTTAGAAAATAAATTTTGAATATTATAGAGGAAATCATGACAAAATTAAGAGAAGATATCCGTAACATTGCGATTATCGCCCACGTTGACCACGGTAAAACAACCCTCGTTGACGAATTATTGAAACAATCAGAAACGCTTGATGCACGTACTGAATTGGCAGAGCGTGCTATGGACTCAAACGATATCGAAAAAGAGCGTGGAATTACCATCCTTGCTAAAAATACAGCCGTTGCCTACAACGGAACTCGTATCAACATCATGGACACCCCAGGACACGCGGACTTCGGTGGAGAAGTTGAGCGTATCATGAAAATGGTTGACGGTGTTGTCTTGGTCGTAGATGCCTACGAAGGAACCATGCCACAAACTCGTTTCGTATTGAAAAAAGCTTTGGAACAAGACCTTGTCCCAATCGTGGTTGTTAATAAAATCGATAAGCCATCAGCTCGTCCAGCGGAAGTAGTGGATGAAGTATTGGAACTTTTCATCGAGCTTGGTGCAGATGATGACCAGCTTGATTTCCCAGTAGTGTATGCTTCAGCGATCAACGGAACTTCTTCATTGTCAGATGACCCAGCTGACCAAGAAGCTACTATGGCACCAATCTTTGACACAATTATCGACCATATCCCAGCTCCAGTAGACAACTCAGATGAGCCTTTGCAGTTCCAAGTGTCACTTTTGGACTACAACGACTTCGTTGGACGTATCGGTATCGGTCGTGTCTTCCGTGGTACTGTTAAGGTTGGGGATCAAGTTACCCTTTCTAAACTTGATGGCACAACTAAAAACTTCCGTGTTACAAAACTCTTTGGTTTCTTTGGTTTGGAACGTCGTGAAATCCAAGAAGCCAAAGCAGGTGATTTGATTGCCGTTTCAGGTATGGAAGATATCTTTGTCGGTGAAACCATTACTCCGACAGATGCAGTAGAAGCTCTTCCAATCCTACACATCGATGAGCCAACTCTTCAAATGACTTTCTTGGTCAACAACTCACCATTTGCTGGTAAAGAAGGTAAATGGGTGACTTCTCGTAAGGTGGAAGAACGTTTGCAGGCAGAATTGCAAACAGATGTTTCTCTTCGTGTTGACCCAACTGATTCACCAGATAAATGGACTGTTTCAGGTCGTGGAGAATTGCACTTGTCAATCCTTATCGAAACAATGCGTCGTGAGGGATATGAACTTCAAGTATCTCGTCCAGAAGTTATCGTAAAAGAAATCGACGGTGTTAAATGTGAGCCATTTGAGCGTGTACAAATCGACACTCCAGAAGAATACCAAGGGTCTGTTATCCAAAGCCTTTCTGAACGTAAGGGTGAAATGTTGGATATGATTTCAACTGGTAATGGTCAAACTCGTTTGGTCTTCCTTGTTCCAGCGCGTGGTTTGATTGGATACTCAACTGAGTTCTTGTCAATGACTCGTGGTTACGGTATCATGAACCATACCTTCGACCAATACTTGCCATTGATTCCAGGTGAAATTGGTGGTCGTCACCGTGGTGCCCTTGTTTCTATCGATGCTGGTAAGGCTACAACTTACTCAATCATGTCTATCGAAGAACGTGGTACGATTTTTGTCAACCCAGGTACTGAGGTTTATGAAGGAATGATCATCGGTGAAAACTCTCGTGAAAATGACTTGACAGTTAACATCACTAAGGCAAAACAAATGACCAACGTTCGTTCAGCTACTAAGGACCAAACAGCTGTTATCAAGACACCTCGTATCTTGACACTTGAAGAGTCTCTTGAGTTCTTGAATGATGATGAGTACATGGAAGTGACTCCTGAGTCTATCCGTTTGCGTAAACAAATCCTTAACAAGGCAGAGCGTGAGAAAGCTAACAAGAAGAAAAAATCAGCTGAATAAGAGCTAGAAAGAGATAAAGATGGTTTATTTAATCATAGGACTCCTCTTATTACTACTCTATGTATTTGCGACACCAGAAAGCATTAAAGGGACAGTTAATATCGTCCTTGTCGTCTTTGCTTTCGTAGCACTCTTGATTTTGCTTATGTTGTCAGTTCTGCAAATCTTTCAGCTACCGACAGAATTCTTTATCGCAATCGCCATGCTCTTCCTAGCATACTTTAGCTTGCGAGATATTACCCTCATGTCGGTCCATAAAAAGTAAAAAAAAGATAAAGAAGAGAGTTTCGGCTCTCTTTTTGCTTGTTAGAATGCTGAATCTGAGCATTTTCGTTTAGAATTATTTCCATAAAAATGGTAAAATAGTAAGAGTAGAAATGGAGTTCGAGACATGAAAGTAATAGATCAATTTAAAAATAAGAAAGTCCTTGTTTTAGGTTTGGCCAAGTCTGGTGAATCTGCAGCTCGTTTGTTGGACAAGCTAGGTGCCATTGTGACAGTAAATGACGGGAAACCTTTCGAGGACAATCCAGCTGCCCAAAGTTTGTTGGAAGAAGGAATCAAGGTCATCACAGGCGGTCATCCTTGGAACTCTTGGATGAAGAGTTTGCTCTTATGGTGAAAAATCCAGGTATCCCATACAGCAATTCCATGATTGAAAAGGCTTTGGCCAAGGGAATTCCAGTCTTGACTGAAGTGGAATTGGCTTACTTGATTTCAGAAGCGCCAATTATAGGTATCACAGGTTCAAATGGAAAAACAACCACAACGACCA
>CAKMPG010000056.1:0-13094 GCA_927911355.1 Streptococcus mitis
TCATCTTGAATAGCCGTCGCAACGGCAACAGCTCCATGACCATAGGCATTGGCCTTGACTACTGCAAATTTGAGCGTTCCTTGAGGGATATGAGCCCCCATTTGCTGAATATTTTGTCGAATAGCTCTCAGATGAATCAGAGCCTTGGTTGGTCTATGCGGACTAGCTTTCATGATTTTCCTCCAAAATGACACTGGCTGTCACAAACTGATCGGTATGGCTGATAGACAGCCAAATCTTTCCTGAAAATGGTGCCTGACTAAAATAAGGCGCCCCGCGTTCATTATTCAAGACTTCCAAATCCTGAAAACCTAGTTTTCCAATACCAGTTCCCATGGCCTTGGAAAAGGCTTCTTTAGCCGACCAGCGACCAGCTAAATATTCTATTTGCCTGCGCCCTTTAAGATTGTTAAACCGTTCCATTTCCTTAGCGGTCAGCACGCGCTTAGCAAAGCCTTCATGTCGTGTAACTGCACTTTCTATCGAAGCCAATTCTTCGATGTCAATTCCATGTCCAACTATCATTCTCATCAAAAGGAGTTGAGATTCCCCCAACTCCATCCTTTTCACTTATTTTATCAAGGTAGCATAGATTTCTTCTACCAAGGCCTCTGTATTTTCCCAACCCAAGCAAGGATCGGTAATAGAGCAACCAAAGACCTCTGGTTGATTTTGACGACCATCTGCTAGGTAAGATTCAATCATAAAGCCTCGAACTGTCTTTTTAATCTTCTCATTCCAATCACGATTTTGCAAAGTCTGGCGAACAATTCGAATCTGCTCCATATATTGCTTGCCTGAGTTATCATGGTTGGTATCGATGAGGATAAAAGGATTTTCAAGTCCCATGGCTTCATAGCGTTCAATGGCATTTAGCAGGGTTTCATAGTAAAAGTTAGGCTCATTTTTCCCATATTCATTAACTGCACCACGAAGGATGACGTGGGCCAAGGGATTTCCTGAAGTCTCAACTTCTTGACCATGGAAGAGGAAGGTCTGTTTGTTCTGAGCAGCATAGATACCATTAAACATTACTCCAAGATTTCCTGAGGTTGGATTTTTCATCCCTACTGGTGCATCAATTCCTGAAGCCACAAAGCGGTGCTCTTGGTCTTCCACAGAACGAGCCCCCACAGCATGGTAGCTGACCAAATCATCTACCAAAACCAGATTTGACGGATAAAGCATCTCGTCAGCCGTTGTCAAACCTGTCTCTGTAATGACGCGGTAGTGCAACTGGCGCACAGCCTGCAAACCGTTAATCAGGCTTGGAGCCTTAGAGGTATCTGGTTGGTGAACCAAACCTTTATAGCCGTCTCCGTTGGTGCGAGGTTTAGCTGTATAAACACGCATAACCATGAAAATCTTGTCCGCCACCTTCTTTTGCAAAGCTGATAAACGGCGAGCATATTCCAAGACAGCCTCTTCATTGTCAGAAGAGCAAGGACCAATCACCAAAAGGATCCGATCATCTTCTCCTGAAATGATGTCTGCCAATTCTCTATCACGACGCTCCTTTAGTCGCAAGGCTTCCGCAGACAATTGAGTTTCTGCCTTGATTGCTTCAATATCGATTTCTTGACCTTTTTCAATAAATGCCATACTATTCTCCTAGCGTTTGGTAGATTTCTCTGACGAGGGCTTCCGTATTCTCCCAGCCAAGGCAAGGGTCCGTGATCGACTTGCCAAATACTTCCGGTTCGTTTTGACGGCCGTCTTCTAGATAAGACTCAATCATAAAGCCACGAACGTACTGCTTGATTTTTTCATTCCAATCACGGTTAATCAAGGTCTGGCGGACAATTCGAATTTGGTCCATATATTGCTTACCAGAATTGTCATGATTGGTATCCACAATGATAAAGGGATTTTCCAAGCCCATTTTCTCATACTGGGCAATGGTATCCATCAAATTATCATAGTAGTAGTTAGGAATATTCTTACCATACTCATTGATCGCTCCACGAAGAATGGCGTGTGAAAGCGGGTTCCCAGTTGTTTCCACTTCTTTTCCTAGGAAAAGGAAACTTTGTTTGTTTTGAGCAGCATAAATCCCATTAAACATAACATTGAGATTTCCAGAGGTTGGATTTTTAAACCCAGTCGCGAAATCTGCCCCACTTGCCACAAAGCGGTGTTGCTGGTCTTCAACTGAACGGGCACCAACCGCCATGTAAGAAATCAAATCATCTACAAGCGGAAGATTTTCAGGATAAAGCATTTCATCAGCTGTCGTCATACCTGTTTCTGTGATAACACGATAGTGAAGATGGCGCACGGCTTTAATCCCGTTGATGAGGCTAGGCGCCTCTGCCGTATTAGGTTGGTGAATCAAGCCCTTATAGCCATCTCCGTTGGTACGAGGTTTAGCAGTATAAACACGCATAACCATAAAAATACGGTCTGCTACTTCTTCTTGCAAAGTTGCCAAACGCTTAGCGTACTCAAGGACAGCTTCTTCATTGTCAGATGAGCATGGTCCGATTACCAAGAGAATTCGTTGGTCTTCTCCACGTATAATGGCTTCTAGCTCTTGATCACGCTGTGATTTTCTCTCCAAAGCTTGGCCTTCTAATTTTGATAAGGCACGAACTTCTTCAATATTAATTTTTGGACTTTTTGCTGTAAATACCATAACTCATCTCCTTATAAAGCAAACGGATACCAAGTAAAAATTTACTTTTCACAAGGTATCCGCCTCTAAACTATCTCATTTTATTGTCTTTTACCGTGACAGTTTTTAAACTTCTTACCAGAACCACATGGGCAAAGTTCATTCCGTCCAATCTGACTCAAATCCAGATTTTCAGGCATATTTGCTTGGTGGGCAGCGATATTACGAGTCGCTGTTGTACTGATATGGTGTTCTGCTTGTGGTCTTTCTTGTTCATGAATTTGGGCTTTCATCATCAAGCGTGTCACATCAAACTCAATCGAACCAATCATATCATTGAACATACGGAAACCTTCTGCCTGATACTCAACAACAGGGTTGTTTTGAGCATAGCCACGAAGCCCAACCGCATTACGCAATTGATCGAGGGCATCGATATGATCTGTCCACTTGTTATCTACCACCCGTAGAATCAAGACTTTTTGGAATTCTTTAACTGCTTCTTCATCGCGTAATTTTGAAACCTGACTATCGTAAACCTTCAAGGCACGTTGGAAGAGTTCTTCCTTAATAGCCTTATCAGACAAGCCTGACAAGTCTTCGATTGAAATAGAATCTTCTGGAAGCAAGTTGTACTTAGCAAAGTTCAAAATTGCCTCTAGTTTTTCATCTTGTTTGGCACGCGCATGACCATCGACGACACGACCAATCGTGCGTTTAATCATAGACTGAATTTCAGGTGCCAAGTCACGATCTGCAGTGATAACGTCGTAACGTTGAGCGTAGATAATCTCGCGTTGTTCACGCATGACATCATCGTATTGAAGGACTTGTTTACGGGTATCGTAGTTATTTCCTTCGACACGTTTTTTGTGCTGCTTCAACCTGACGTGTCAACATACGAGACTCAATGGCCTCTTCAGACATGTTGAGACGTTCAAAGATTCCTTTCAAGCGTTCAGAACCAAAACGTTTCATCAAATCATCTTCAAGAGATAGGTAGAATTGTGACTCACCTGGGTCTCCTTGACGACCTGAACGTCCACGAAGCTGGTTATCGATACGACGGCTTTCATGACGTTCTGTACCAATCACACAAAGTCCACCCAATTCGCGAACACCTTCGCCAAGCTTGATGTCGGTACCACGACCGGCCATGTTGGTTGCGATGGTAACAGCACCACGTTGACCAGCATTCATGATGATTTGAGCCTCTTTATAGTGGTTCTTAGCATTCAAGACTTCGTGAGGAACACCAGCAGCGACCAATTTCTTAGAAATGTAATCACTAGTTTCAACCGCTACTGTACCAACCAAGACAGGTTGACCTTTTTGGTAACGAGCCTTAACGTCTTCGACAACCGCCTTAAACTTAGCCTCGATACTTGCATAAAGAAGGTCTGAGTGGTCAATACGTTGAACAGGACGGTTTGTTGGAATTGGAATAACACGAATGTTATAGATTTCACGGAATTCTTCTTCCTCAGTCTTACCTGTACCCGTCATACCAGACAATTTCTTGTACATACGGAAGAGGTTTTGGTAAGTGATTGAGGCAGATGTCTTGGTTTCATCCTGGATTGGCACACCTTCTTTAGCTTCAATGGCTTGGTGCAATCCATCAGAATAACGACGACCTTCCATAGTACGACCTGTAAATTGGTCGACAATCAAGATTTCTTGTTCTTCGCTCACTACATAGTCAATATCGAGAAGCATGATGTAGTTGGCACGAAGGGCGTTATCAATAAAGTGAGTCAAAGCCACATTTTCGATGTCATAGAGGTTTTCAAGCTTGAAGTAGCTTTCAGCCTTGTCAATCCCTGAATCAGACAAACCAATAGTCTTAGACTGCACGTCGATGATGTAGTCGTCTTTGTCCAAAGATTTTACATAGTGGTCTGCCATGTGATAGAGTTGACTGGTTTCAACTGCGTTAGCACCTGATACGATCAAAGGTGTACGAGCCTCGTCAATCAAGATAGAGTCAACCTCATCGACCAAGGCATAGTTAAGCGGACGTTGTACCATGTTTTCAGCGCGAACGACCATGTTATCACGAAGGTAGTCAAATCCGATTTCTGAGTTGGTTGAGTAGGTAATGTCACACTCATAGGCTTCTTTTTTCTCCATTGGAGATTTGGCAGCCAAGTTAATCCCTACTGACAAGCCAAGCCATGAGTACAATTCACCCATCTCAGTCGCGTCACGTTCGGATAGGTATTCATTGACCGTAACTACGTGAACCCCTTTACCTGAAAGGGCATTGAGGTATACCGGCATGGTCGCAGTCAAGGTTTTTCCTTCCCCTGTACGCATCTCTGGCACGTCACCATGGTGAAGAACGATTCCCCCCATGACCTGAACCTTATATGGGAAGAGACCTAGGACACGTTTGGCACCTTCACGGACAACCGCAAATGCTTCATAAAGCAATGAATCCAGTGATTCTCCATTTTGATAACGTTCTTTAAATTCAACTGTTTTTGCTTTTAGTTGGTCATCTGTCAAAGCAGCCATTTGGTCTTCGTATTTGAAAACCTTGTCAGCCATCTTTTCCAGACGACGGATTTCTCCTTTATCATTTTCGATAATTGTTTTTAAAATATTAGCCATGTTTTTCCTTACTTTAAATTCCGAATATTTTAGAATGTTCTTTTAATTTTAGCACAATTACTGATTATTTTCAAGGAAGAATCCCAATTTGAAAAGGAAAAAGAGGCTAGTTTCCAAGCTAACCTCTCTGACTTTTATGATACTTTAATTGCCAAAAATTGGCAAAAGAGCAAATAGGATACACATATTAATCCAAAGATTAATGCAACAGATGAGTCCAAAAATTAAGAGAACTCCATCGTTGGATAAGAAGGCCATCAAAATGGACAGAATTCCAAAAACTAGCAAGATTTTCTGCATAACGAAGATGTCAATCGTTACCCCCAGAATCGGACTGCCCCAAGGAAGAAAGAAGAAAGCAATCCAGATCAAAAGAACTAAACCAATATAGACCTTGGAATAGCGTGTAATAAATGATTTTAGATGTGTCATAAGCCACCTCCTACAAATAGAAAGTAATATAATACTCAATGAAAATCAAAGAGCAAACTAGGAAACTAGCCGCAGGCTGTACTTGAGTACGGCAAGGCGACGTTGACGTGGTTTGAAGAGATTTTCGAAGAGTATTACTATTCACTCAAATCATATCCAATTATAGGACTAATCTTTCCCACCTAGTTTCTCATTGATTTTCATCATCACACTAGCAATTTTTTCACCCCAATAAGGATCTGAGGCATATTCCACATTCATACCAGATGCCTTGTTTCCAAGGAAAGTTCTGCCCCTATCGATATAATTTTCCTTAATCCACTTGCTTGCACCTAAAATTCCCTTATCCACATCATCAAATGTCTTGGCAGAAAGGTAAGGGGTCGTATCATAGGCTGTAATTCCAAAGAAATTATTCTTATCTTTGGCAATCTTACTTCGTCCCCAATCACTTTCTAAAGCACTATGGGCAAGTAGGTAAAGGGCATTGATATGATAATGTTCTTCGGCTTCCTTAAAAGTAGCTCCCTTATTTTCTAAGAGACTATTATTAATATTTAGCAAACTAAATACCTTATCCAAGTCTTCAGCACTATAGTTTGTAGCCTCTGTTAAATCTTTGAAAAGGAAGGGATTCTCAAGCTTAAAACCATCAAAATGCAGGCCATCTGCCGAATAATATTTCTTGCCTACTTCCATATCAGAAAGATGAGAAGCTACTGGGATACTAGCATTCTGAGCCACATAGTGATAAAAACGGTGGCCATCACTCTCATAAAATGGGATAAAATCCTTACTAGCATCTAATGCTTGTAAATCTTCTGTTTTCATATAGCCTGACAAACCAGAAACAGTAATAGCCAGATGCTTATCATCACTTTTTCTATCCTTATCTAGCCAGACGACACTACCTTGCGATATATAGGAGAGCTTTTCACCATCTGCATCATAAACATTTGCAGTCACTGGAAGGACCTGATAATAATCAGAGCTAGTCTTGGACTCCTTATGCCATTTTCCATCGTTTCCTAGCTGATGACCATCAATAGTCTCATTTTTTGCCATGTAGCCAGCAGATTTGAAGTAGTACCAGGCTTGACTATGAGAATCATAGACCCATTCTTTTCAGCCATTTGCCATCAGATTTTAGGTAAAACCATGATTCTTTATCCAAAATCCATTCATTGGCTGCCATATAGCCTCCGGATTTTAGATAATAATAGTGACCATTATCAAAAATCCATTCTTTATCAGCATGATTCCCATTTTCTTTAATGTAAAACCAAGATTGGTATTGTTTGTCAAAAAGCCAACCTTTCTGTACTTTGGCACCACTAGAATTCACATAAGCTTGGTCAATCCACTGACTTGTCAGTAAATAACCACCGGATTTGAAATAATAGTCCTTCCCTTTAATTTGGAGCCATTCTTTCTCTGCGTGCTGTCCATCTGCTTTGATATAAAACCAAGCGTCGTATTGAGAATCAAATACCCAGTCTTCTATTACTTTGGCACCTGTTGCACCAACATAGGAAGTTCCTACCCAAGCATTTCTTTTCATCTTTCCATTTTGGTCAAGATAATAAAAGACTCCCTTATCTTCTATCCATTCTGACTTGGCCATATAGCCACCAGATTTTAGGTAAAAATAGTCGTCACCTTTCTTCAGCCATTCATTTTCAGCATAGTTGGCATCTTCTTTTATATAAAACCAAGATTGATACTGAGCATCAAAAACCCACTCATTAGCTGCTTGACTACCATCTGCTTTCAGATACTGTTTACCTTGCCAAGTGCCATCGCTAGCCATTGCACTCTCTGGTCTGGCTATGAAAAATAGCAGGGCTAAAAAAATAAATCTCAATTTCTTCATAAACTTTCTTCCTCTGTTCTTTCCATTTTATTGTATCAAAATTCTCTATAATCAACATTACAAACTGATAAAAAATCAAGAACAGATTGATTGCAGTTTACCTCAGAGACTCTTTTACTTCCTGACGGAGATTTTCTAGACTGCTAATGCCGTATTTATCCATGACTTTTGGTAAATTTTCGATGATATCAGGGCAGGCATAAGGATTGGTAAAGTTGGCTGTTCCAACTCCAATAGCCGATGCTCCAGCCAGATACATTTCTAGGGCAGCTTCTGCCGAATCCACTCCCCCCATTCCAATGATAGGCAGGTCTGTTGTTTGGGCTACTTGGCGGATGAGTTTGAGGGCTACTGGAAAAACTGCTGGACCAGACATTCCACCTGTTCCATTGGCCAAGATTGGTTTTCTGGTTTTGAGGTCAAAGCGCATTCCAACCAGAGTATTGATCATGGTTAAGCCACTTGCCCCTGCATCTTCTGCAGCTTTTGCGACAGTGACGATATCCGTCACACTAGGGGTTAGTTTGACATAAACTGGTACATCAGAGGCTTCCACAGCTGCTTTCACCACATCATAAGCTAAATCTGGGTCTTGACCAATCAAAAGTCCGTGATTACAGTGGTCAACATTGGGGCAAGAAATATTGAGCTCAATAGCCTTTACATTGGCTGCCTTGGAAATACCATGAGAAACAGCTGCATACTCTTGTTTTGAAAAACCAGCTACATTGGCAATAATAGGAAGATTTGGATATTCTCTTTCCAGCCAAGGTAACTTTTCAGCCAAAACAACTTCCAAACCAGGATTTTGTAAGCCAATTGCATTGAGCATGCCAGCAGGTGTTTCTGCCACCCTTGGAGTTGGATTGCCAAAGCGTGGTTCAAGAGTTGTCGCCTTGATCATAATAGAACCTAAAAGGTCTAAATCATAGTACTTGGCATACTCTTGTCCAAAACCAAAACAGCCTGATGCTGGAATAATCGGATTTTTCAAATCCAAGCCAGGTAGAGAAACTTGTAAACGATTTCTAGTCATAATTTTCTCCTTATAATAAAACTGTTCCTGTACGGAAAACAGGGCCATCTTCACAGACGCGTTGGCTGACCGTCTCGCTTTCTGGCACTTTTAGGACGCAGGCATAGCAAGCCCCCATCCCACAAGCCATACGAGATTCTAGAGATAGATAGGCTCTTGGGTGGTCATAAAAGGTTTGATTGATATACTTCATCATTCCAGGCGCCCCACATGAGTAAACAGCATCAAACTGACTGTCTAAATCATTGATGATAATGGAAACATTTCCCTTGATACCATAAGAACCATCATCTGTCGTTACAAAGACTTGACCATATTGAGCCAATTCCTTTTCAAGGATAACAGCATACTTATTCGCAAAACCGAGGACTGTCACTACTTTTACTCCACGCGCATGCAATTCCTTGGCTACTTCAAGCAAGGGCGGAACACCAATCCCCCCCACCAACAAGGAGAACCTGGCTCTGCTCATCAAGATTAGACAAGTCAAAACCATTTCCCTGAGGCCCCATCACGTCAAGAGTATCTCCCTGACTTAAAGTGGAGAAAATAGCTGTCCCAGCCCCTTCAATCCGATAAATGAGATGACACTGCTTCTTAACCTTATCAATAGATGAAATCGAAATAGGACGGCGCAAAAGATGGGCATCATCAGGCACACGCAGATGAAGAAATTGGCCTGCTCGCATGGCTTCAACCATTTCCCCTTCTAGGACTAATTCAAAGATTGCTGGCGCGATTTCCTCCTGTGAAACCACCTTCATGGTTTCCAATCGAATCGCACCCAAACGTTTCTTACATGTGGGATTCATGACTTTTCCTCCTTAAATTTTAAGGGGACCAGACAAAGAAAAGACCTTGCGATTGCAAGGCCTCAGTTAAAATCGTACAACAGAAGAGAGCACACTCAAAAAGTCTCCTCTAGAAAATTGCACTATTCTTTTATCTGACACCTTGTGAGTCTCTCTGGACTCCCCTTAAAGGTTAAATTTTTATTAGTATACTCTTTCAGCTAAAAAAAGTCAAGTAGAAAACGAACATTCTACTTGACTTCACGTGATTATTTTTCACGAATGACTTCGACCTTGTATCCATCAGGGTCTTTGACAAAGTAATAGTTAGGTGCAGTTCCTGGTAGACCATTTGGTTCAGTTACTTCATAGCCTTTGGCACTGTGCTCTTGATGAAGAGCTTCAAGATCAGGTGTACTGAGGGCGATATGGGCAAAGCCATCTCCAACCACATAAGGACCGTGATCGTAGTTATAAGTCAACTCCAATTCATAGTCGTCATCCTCAAGTCCTAGATAGACAATCGTGAAGGCATGGTCTGGAAAATCTCTGCGACGCAATTCTTTAAAACCAAAAGCATCTTGATAAAATGCAATTGATTTTTCAAGATTTTCTACTCGCAAGCAAGTATGTAGCATTTTTGAAGCCATATTTTTCTCCTTTATTTTTAAAAAGACTGGGACAATCCTGTTCCAGTCTTATCTGTTATTATTTACCAAGTTTTGCTTTCGCTGCATCTGCAAGAGCTGTGAAAGCTGCTGCATCGTTAACAGCCAAGTCAGCAAGCATTTTACGGTTAACTTCGATCTCAGCCAATTTCAAACCATGCATCAATTGTGAGTATGAAAGTCCGTTCATACGAGCTGCCGCGTTGATACGTGTGATCCACAATTTGCGGAAGTCACGTTTTTTCTGACGACGGTCACGGTATGCATAGTAGTAAGAGTTCATTACTTGTTCTTTTGCAGTACGGAACAAGATGTGTTTAGCTCCATAGTAACCTTTTGCTAATTTAAGAATACGTTTACGACGTTTGCGTGATACAACGCCACCTTTAACACGTGCCATGTTTTATTTCCTCCAAATATTTCCTAGAATTGTTTACTTACAGTCAAGCTATTATTTCAAGCGAGTAAGCATTGCTTTGATACGTTTGTAATCTCCTGAATGCACCATAGATGCTTTACGAAGATGACGACGTTGTTTCTTAGTTTTTCCGTGGAAACGGTGAGAAGTGTAAGCACGGAAACGTTTAAGTCCACCAGAACCTGTACGTTTGAAACGTTTAGCTGATGCGCGGTGTGTTTTTTGTTTTGGCATGATTTTTTCTCCTTTATTTAACTTTCTGACAATTATTTTTTGTCAGTCGCTGGCGCCAATTGCATGAACATTTGACGTCCATCCATTTTAGCACGTTGTTCGATGATGGCAATATCTTGAGTTGCTTCAGCAAACTCGGCTAAAACTTTTGCACCAATCTCTTTATGGGTAATCATACGACCCTTAAAGCGAATAGATACCTTAACTTTATTTCCTTTTTCAAGGAATTTGCGTGCATTGCGAAGTTTTGTATCAAAGTCACCCTTGTCAATAGTTGGACTTAGACGAACTTCTTTCACAGTAACAACACTTTGTTTTTTACGTTGTTCTTTTTGCTTCTTCTGGTACTCAAATTTGAACTTACCGTAGTCCATAATTTTTGCAACAGGCGGTTTGGCTTGGGGTTGAATCAATACTAGGTCAACATTAGCATTATCAGCCAAAGCTTGCGCTTCACTGAGTGGCTTAATGCCTAGCTGTTCTCCTTCAAGACCAATCAAGCGAACTTCACGTACACGAATCTCATCATTGATGAATAAGTCTTGCTTTGCTATGGTTTTCACCTCTTTTGTTTTATTAGAGAAAAACAATAGCGGACTCGTAAATATACAAGCCCGCACGTTATGATAGCGTTTCTTAGAAACTTTTCATCCGTAGGGCCAGGCAACTTAATGTCACAAGGCGAGAAGCTCTCACTTCTGCTTTTCTCAACTTTTATATGATACCAAGTTTTCTAGCCCTTGTCAAGAAAAAAAGTTAATTTTTTGAAAAGTTTCTGCTCATTAACCAACCGTTTCGATTTTCCAACTTTTCCAACCTTTAAAGCGTATAGCTCCTTGCTGGTCAGTTCGGTAAACTTTGCTATTGATAGTTTCCAGTCGTGTCAAAGTTTCCTGATGAGGTAGTTTGGTTCGATTGCTCTTTCCAACTGAGATAAGAGTAAGCTCTGGTTTGAGTTTTTCTAGAAAGGCTGAACTTGATGATTTTTTAGAGCCATGTTGGCTAGCTTTCAATACATCCACCTCTAAGTCAGGATATTGCTTCAGCATGTCCTTCTCTCCTTTCTCCTCCAAATTTCCCGTGAAGAGAAAGTGCTTATCCAAGAGTTTTCCATACAAAACCAGGGAATCATCATAACCTCTATCTCCAATTTTACTTGGAGATAGGACTTCTAACTGACTTCCAAAAATTGGCAAATTCTCTCCCACTGACACACTACGAACCTTGGTTTGAGTCGCCTGTAGTTCTGCCACAAATTCCTTCTGTTTCAGACTGCCTTTTGATACTAAAATCTCCCCTACATGGAAAACCTTGGTCACCTCCAACAAATCTCCAACATGCTCCTTGTCTGTATTTGTTAAAATCA
The DNA here is from genome assembly GCA_927911355.1 of Streptococcus mitis. GTDB lineage: Bacteria > Bacillota > Bacilli > Lactobacillales > Streptococcaceae > Streptococcus > Streptococcus mitis_DD. The sequence goes on from CAKMPG010000056.1 coordinate 12,049, forward strand.
GCTGGTCAATCTTGGCTACTCCTCGACCTTTTAGATAGGGAATCAAGGTTCGCTGGGCATTGCTAGTCGTTGCCTTTTCTTGCCATTTTTCGATTTTCTTATCAGATTCTACCTTGCCACCGACATCTATGAGAATGGTCTTACCAGTTACATCCCGTAGGAAAATACTTTCCCCTTGCCCCACATCCAGCATGGTAATTTCATTTTCCAGTGGATGCTTGGTCAAGAAAAAGAGACCCACAATAAGTAAGCTGAAGCCAGCTACTCTTTTGATATTTTTCCTCAAATCATAGACTAAAGCCAAAGAAATTAATAGTAGTATCAACAGCCATGCATTGGGTTGTCCAAGTACAAGCGGCCTACTTGTCACCTGTGACACTAAGCGAATCATTCCCTCTAACCATTCAAAAATAAAATTCAGCTGAATGACTGGATAGAGAAAGGAAAGGGCAAATAAGATAGACAAGAGCGGTAAGAAGACCAAGTCAAATAGAAAGGAAAAGACAAAGGTCAAAAGGATGGACCAAGGTTGAAATTCCGCAAAATAGAAGGATAGAATGGGCAATATGCCCAAGGAAATGACTAGACTTTCTCTGGCAATAGCCTTAAGCCCCTCTCCTTCTTTGCTGGTCATGGTCAAGATAAAAGCATAGGCGCAGGACAAGACTCCTCCTGCAGTCAGGAAAAAGTTGGGCATGACGATAAAGAGAACAAGAACCGTTAAGGCAAAATTATTCAATCCCTTAACCCCATGCTGAGCCAGTAGCTTCTGCAAGAGACTGCGAAAGACCGATGCTGAAAATCCAGTTAGTCCCGCATAGATAAGGGAAAAAGGATAAGTCAGCCATTTCAACTTTTCTTGGGTCAAGCCCAATCGCAAGAGAAGTTTCTTAAATCCATCCATGAAAAGCCTACCTGCATACCCGACAAGGCAAAAAGATGGATAATTCCTAGACTGGAATAAAGCTCATTCATCTCCTCAAAATCTGTGTCCAGATGCCCTAACAAGAGACCTGTCATGTAATTGCGCATAGGGTCTGGAAAAT
>CAKMPG010000057.1:0-7582 GCA_927911355.1 Streptococcus mitis
AAGATTTTGAGTGTTAATTCAAATTAGGAAAGGCTAGTTTGCCTTATATCGAAAGGAGTTTCGGCTCCTTTTTTCTAGGAGTGAAGCATGTTAGAAACTGGTGATTTGATTTTTGTGAGAGATGAGTCGGACATGGGGCAAGCCATCCAAACTTCCACAGGCAACTATAGCCATGTTGCCATTTATTTGGATGGGATGATTTACCATGCTAGTGGAAAGGCGGGTGTTATCTGTCAGGAACCAGCAGACTTCTTTGATCCCAATCATTTGTACGACCTCTATGTTTACCCAGAACTAGACATCCAGTCGGTGAAGGAGAGAGCTTGCAAGCATCTTGGAGCACCTTACAATGCTTCTTTCTATCCAGATGGAGCTGGTTTTTACTGTTCCCAGTATATGGCAGAAATCCTACCGATTTTTGAAACCATACCTATGAAATTTGGGGATGGGAAGCAAGAGATTAGTGATTTTTGGAGGGAGTATTACAGAGAACTAGGTCTGCCTGTTCCTCTGAACCAAGCTGGGACCAATCCCAGTCAGTTGGCAACATCTCCTCTGTTAGAATGTAAAGAAAGGAATCTTCATGATTCAGATTTTTAATCCATCTCGTTTGACAAGACAGCCATTTTTTAGAGAATTGATCCGCTATCTGGACCAGCATGAGGATGTTATTTTGCGAGAAATTAAGGCTCAATTTCCAGATATAGCAGTTGATAAACTCATGGAAGAGTATATAAAGGCAGGCTTGATTCTACGAGAAAATAAGCGTTATTACCTTAATCTTCCTATGCTTGAATCACTCGATAGTCTTGAACTGGATCAAGAGATTTTTGTCAGCGAAGCTAGTCCGGTCTATCCAGCCTTGTTGGATCAGAGTTTTGAGACAGAATTACGAAATCAAACCAATGCAGCTATTTTAGTTGAAAAGACGGACTTTGCGAGATCAAAAATGACCCTGTCCAATTATTTCTACAAGGTCAAACATCAGTATCCTTTGACAGAAAAACAGCAGGAACTCTATGACATTTTGGGAGATGTCAATCCTGAGTATGCTCTCAAATACATGACAACTTTTTTGCTAAAATTTCTCAAAAAAGATCAGCTTATGCAGAAACGTCGTGACATCTTTGTGGACAGTTTAGTTGTCCTAGGTTATATTGTCCAAAATGAAGATGGAAAGTATGAGTTGGCTATCGATTTGGATAAGGAAAGATTAACTTTCTACTTGGCCTGATTTTTTGTTTCTGAGCACATTATTTGACTTTCCTTAGTATTCGGTATAAACTATATGTAACCGGTAACACATATCGGAATAAAATTAAAGGAGACAATCATATGTCACTTGAAAACAAATTGGAACAAGCAACAGGCGCTATCAAAGAAGGATTTGGTAAAGTTACTGGAGATGGCAAGACTGAAGCAGAAGGCGCTGTAGAAAAGACAGTTGCTAAGGCAAAAGAAGTAGTTGAAGATGCTAAAGGTGCTGTAGAAGGTGCCGTTGAAGGTTTGAAAAACGCTTTTAAATAAAGATAAAAAAATCAAGGGTTTCATTTCCCTTGATTTTTTTACTATCTTATAAATAATTTTCTGCGACGGCTGCATCTCCTGGATAGGTTTCTTTCTTTCCTTGGACGATTGGTAGCAATCGGCTCCCTTACCAGCGATAATCACAGCATCTAATTCTTGACTTGTGATAGCCATCGCTGCCCTGATGGCTTCTTGGCGATCCGCAATCTTTTCAACGGGATGATTGATATAGCTACTGATTTCATCTGCAATGGCCATTGGGTCTTCATAGTTGGGGTCATCAGCAGTCAGAAAGACTTGAATCTCAGGGTGTTGATTAAGGAGGAGACCAAAGTCCTTACGACGGCTTTCTCCCTTGTTTCCTGTCGATCCCAGAACCAGTGCAATTTTTCCAGTTTGATGAGTTTCTACAACATTAATGAGTTTTTCAGACTGTCCCCATTGTGGGCATAGTCGATGAAAATCTTGGCACCATTTTTCTGAGTGAGGACTTCCATACGACCAGGAACACGGGTTGCAGCGATTCCTTTTTTGATGTCCTCAAGACTAGCTCCCAGACGGAGGCAAGCAAGTCCAGAAGCAACGGCATTTTCTTGGTTGAAGTGACCGATCAGTTGGATATCATAATCACCAGCGAGTTTACCTGTAGCTGAAAAGCTAAAGGCTTTAGAATTCTCGATTTGGTTACTTGATTGACTACCATAAAAATCATGGTCTTGATCTTCCACCTGTTCTTTCAAGACTGAGAAGTGGTCCATGTCGCTGTTAATGACTACTGCTCGGCTATTTTCCATCAAGAGACGCTTGTGGTAGAAGTAGTCTTCAAAGCTAGGGTGTTCAATCGGGCCGATATGGTCTGGACTGATATTGAGGAAAACTCCCACATCAAAGGTGAGACCATAGACACGTTTGACCAGATAGGCTTGACTGGATACCTCCATGATGAGGTGGGTGCGGCCATTTTGCACAGCTTGATTCATCATATCAAAGAGGTCAATGCTCTCAGGAGTTGTCAATGCAGACTTAAAGAAAGTCTTGCCATCTAGAGTTGTGTTCATAGTCGAGAGCATAGCCGGTCGATGCCCTTGAGATAAGATATTATAAGCGAAATAGGCTGCTGTTGTCTTACCCTTAGTTCCTGTGAAGGCGAGAATTTTTAGTTTCTCTTGTGGATTACCATAGAACTCCATGGCAATCAAACTCATGGCTTTCTTTATATCGTTCACAATGATGACAGGGATGCCGACTTCGTAGTCCTTTTCAGCCACATACCAACCGAGGCCTTGAGAGATGGCAGAAATCAAAAATTCCTTCTTAAAGGCAGCACCTTTTACAAAAAAAAGAGTGTCTTCTTTTACTTTTCGGCTGTCGTAACTAATGCTATCAAAAACAACTTTGCTGTAGTTGTAGTGATAATGTCCTTGGTCGATAATCTCACGGAAGAGACCATCTTTCTTTAAAATATCTAATACGGTTTCAATCTTTATCATACTTTCTATTGTAAACCGAAAGTCGTAAATTTACAAGTGACAAGGAAAAGTTTATAATGGAAGATGAGGAATTTTTCCTAGTGATTAAAATTAAATGAGGAATTTATGTCTAACGAAAACAATCACCAGCAGGCCCAGATGTTACGGGGGACTGCTTGGCTAACGGCTAGTAACTTTATCAGTCGTCTACTCGGTGCCATTTATATCATCCCTTGGTATATCTGGATGGGGTCTTATGCGGCTACAGCAAATGGTCTCTTTACCATGGGCTATAATATCTATGCCTGGTTCTTGCTGGTTTCAACAGCAGGGATTCCAGTTGCGGTTGCCAAGCAAGTGGCCAAGTACAATACCATGCGAGAAGAGGAGCATAGCTTTGCCCTGATTCGGAGCTTTTTAGGCTTTATGACGGGATTAGGTCTTGTTTTTGCACTAGTCTTGTATGTCTTTGCTCCATGGCTAGCAGACTTGTCGGGTGTAGGGAAAGACCTGATCCCAATCATGCAGAGCTTGGCTTGGGCGGTTTTGATTTTCCCATCTATGAGTGTTATCCGAGGTTTCTTCCAAGGAATGAATAACCTCAAGCCTTATGCTATGAGCCAAATCGCTGAGCAGGTTATTCGTGTTATCTGGATGCTCCTAGCTACCTTTATGATTATGAAAATAGGTTCAGGAGATTATCTAGCAGCGGTTACTCAATCTACTTTTGCTGCCTTTGTCGGCATGGTAGCTAGTTTTGCAGTTTTGATCTATTTCCTTGCCAAAGAAGGATTACTTAAAAGAGTTCTTGAAACAGGAGATAAGATAAACAGCAAGCGTCTTTTGGTCGACACCATTAAGGAAGCCATTCCTTTTATCCTGACAGGGTCTGCTATCCAGCTTTTCCAGATTTTGGACCAGATGACCTTTATCAATAGTATGAGTTGGTTTACCAACTATAGTAATGAAGACTTGGTTGTCATGTTTTCTTATTTCTCAGCCAATCCTAATAAAATCACTATGATTTTGATTTCTGTTGGGGTTTCGATTGGGAGTGTAGGGTTGCCACTTTTGACTGAAAACTATGTCAAGGGAGACTTGAAGGCGGCTTCTCGTCTCGTTCAGGACAGCATTACCATGCTTTTCTTATTCCTGCTTCCAGCAACGGTTGGAGTAGTCATGGTAGGAGAACCTCTCTATACTGTCTTCTATGGCAAGCCAGATAGTTTGGCTATGGGCTTGTTTGTCTTTGCAGTTTTGCAGTCTACTATTTTAGGCTTGTACATGGTCTTGTCTCCAATGCTTCAGGCAATGTTCCGCAACCGCAAGGCAGTTCTCTATTTTATCTATGGTTCCATTGCCAAGCTGGTCTTGCAACTTCCAACCATCGCTATCTTCCACAGTTACGGACCTTTGATTTCTACAACCATCGGTCTCATTATTCCTAATGTTTTGATGTATCGGGATATTTGTAAGGTAACAGGTGTCAAGCGCAAGGTGATTTTGAAGCGAACCATTTTAATCAGTTTGTTGACTTTTGTTATGTTTATCAGTGTAGGTGCTATCCAGTGGGTACTGGGATTTGTCTTCCAACCAAGTGGACGTTTGTGGAGTTTCCTATATGTAGCCCTTGTCGGTGCCATGGGTGGAGGTGTTTATGGAGTTATGAGTCTCCGTACCCGTTTGTTGGATAAGGTGATTGGAAAAGCTCAAGCAGATCGCTTACGAATCAAATTAAAGTTAACTTAAAAATATTTATAAATAAAAGGGATAATTTGAATATTTCTATCATGAAATGCTTGAATTATTCTCTTTTTTATTAATTTGTATTATATTTTTTATAATTTGTAGATAGTAATTTAATTTTTCTTAAATTTTACTTAAAAAACTATTGACTAAATAAAACCTGTAATGTATAATAAGACAAATATTTAAATCAGGAGGTTCTGGAGATGAAAAAGTCTAAGGCCAAGTATGCAACACTTGCAGGTGTCGTGTTAAGTGCAGGTATTTTGTTAAGTGCCTGTGGAAATTCTAGCACAGGGTCAAAAACATATAACTATGTTTATACTAGTGATCCGTCTAGTTTAAACTATCTAGCAGAAAACCGTGCAACAACAAATGATATTGTGACCAATCTGGTAGATGGTCTCATGGAAAATGACCAGTATGGAAATTATGTTCCATCTTTGGCAGAGGATTGGAGTGTTTCTAAGGACGGTTTGACCTATACCTACAAACTGCGTAAAGATGCTAAATGGTATACTGCAGATGGAGAAGAATATGCTCCTGTAACTGCCCAAGATTTTGTCACTGGTTTGAAATATGCGGCTGATAAAAAATCAGAAGCCTTGTACTTAGTGCAAGAATCCGTTGCTGGATTAGATGACTATATCACTGGTAAAACAAGCGACTTTTCAACTGTCGGAGTTAAGGCTCTTGATGACCAAACTGTTCAATATACCTTGACACGACCAGAATCTTATTGGAACTCAAAAACAACTTCAACCATTCTCTTCCCAGTCAATGCAGATTTCTTGAAATCAAAAGGGGATGATTTTGGCAAGGTAGACCCATCTAGCATTTTGTATAATGGACCTTTCTTGATGAAATCCTTTGTTTCAAAATCTGTCATCGAATTCAAGAAAAATCCTAACTACTGGGATGCTAAAAATGTCTTTGTAGATGATGTGAAATTGGCCTATTATGATGGTAGTGACCAAGATGCACTAGCTCGTAACTATGTAGAGGGGGCTTATAGCTACGCTCGTCTCTATCCAAATAGTTCAAGTTTTGAAGGGATTAAAGAGAAGAATAAGGACAATATCATCTATAGTCTGCAAGATGCTACTTCTTATTTCTTAAACTTTAACCTAGATAGAAAAATCTTATAAATTCACTTCAAAAACAAGTGATGCTGAAAAGAAAATCGACTCAAGAAGCGGTTCTTAACAAAAATTTCCGTCAAGCCATCAACTTTGCCTATGATCGTACAGCTTACGGGGCTCAATCTCAGGGTGAAGATGGTGCAACTAAGATTTTGCGTAACCTCGTCGTTCCTCCAAAACTTCGTAAGTATCAACGGAAAAGACTTTGGTGAAGTAGTAGCCTCTAAGATGGTTAATTATGGTAAAGAATGGCAAGGAATCAACTTTGCAGATGCCCAAGATCCATACTACAATCCAGAAAAAGCCAAAGCCAAATTTGCTGAAGCTAAGAAAGAACTCCAAGTCAAAGGAGTCCAATTCCCTATCCACTTGGACATGACAGTTGACCAAGCTGCTAAAAAGGGTGTCCAAGAGGCAAATTCTATGAAGCAATCTATTGAAGCAGCCTTAGGTGCAGAAAATGTTGTAATTGATATTCAACAACTTTCTACTGAAGACTTTGATAATACAAGCTATTTGGCTCAGACTGCAGCTCAGAAGGATTACGATCTATACAACGGTGGCTGGAGCGCAGACTATCAAGATCCATCAAGCTACCTTGATATTTTTAATATTAATTCCGGTGGAGTGTTGCAAAATCTAGGTTTAGAGCCGGGTGAAGCCAATGACAAGGCCAAGGTTGTTGGACTAGACGTCTACACTCAAATGTTGGAAGAAGCTAATAAGGAGCAAGATCCGGCTAAACGTTATGAAAAATATGCGGATGCCCAAGCTTGGTTGGTAGATAGCTCTCTAGATCAATTCAATGTTTCACTAGGCGGAACACCAACATTGAGAAAAACAGTTCCTTTCTCTTCACCGTATTCATTAGCTGGTAATAAAGGGGTCGAATCATATAAATACCTCAAAGTACAAGATAAGACAGTTACGAAAGACGAATATGAAAAAGCCAAAGAAAAATGGTTGAAAGAAAAAGAAGAATCCAATAAAAAAGCCCAAGAAGAATTGGCAAAACATGTCAAATAAGGATTTTTCAAGGAAAACGATGGTTTCGAAAGAAGCTGTCGTTTTTTAATAGAATGATGGCAAATTTGGAAGAAAAGTACTTACATTTTTTAATTGGTTTATTAAATTTATGTTATAATGAATATAACAAAAACGTGAGAAACTATTTTCGAAAGTCTCTTCCAGCGTTAATGAAAGTATGCACATGCTAGGGTAATGTTATAGGAGGGATGTTATTTACTGAAAAAGTAAGATAAAATGCAACAATGATAGGTTCTTCTTTATGTGAAGAGTTCTTATCTGCCTATTTACTAATCGTTATGGAGGTATCATCATGGGTGCTGTTATGGAGTTTGCAACAGAAAAACAGATTGAATCATTTCTCTCAACTTGCCACATTGAAGGGCAAAAGAATTTTCTGATGGCTTTCAAGAAAAAGACATGGTTGAAATCCTTTATTGATTTTTTCATTATAGGTGGTTCCTACTATGTTCAGTCAAGTGTGAAGCCTAAGCTTATAGCATTCACACCTAAGGGGATATATTTGATGGATATCAGTGATGTAACTGAGAATCATTCTAATCAAGTCGTAGAGATGCCTTGGAATCAAGTCAAAGATTTTGCTTATAAGATAGTCTTGAATACAGTTAGGCTGAACTGGAACTATCAAAATGAAGACTATATTTTTTTCTA
>CAKMPG010000058.1:0-6108 GCA_927911355.1 Streptococcus mitis
ATACTATGCTTATTCATCTTTTGTTCAAAGATAGTCGTGATAATCTGGCGCAATTCTTCTCTTTCTTTTTCAGGAATTTCACCACTAGTTTGAGCTACTGCGTAGAGCTCAGGGTATTCAATAGAAATTCGCTTGATCGTACGTGTTGTCGCATGTTTTCTGACAAAAAACGGGATTCGCTTAATCAAGTCTTGTGGGACGAGCGCAAGAATATTCTCAGCGGTTTCCTTGTCACTAATCTTAGACGTAGTCAGCCCCTTCTTAATCATTTCCTGTTCTTTTTCTGTAAAATCTTTTAATTCCATTCGGTCAGTCCTCCTATTTTCTTTAAGTTAAATTATATACCAATTGCAGCAAGACGACAAATAGTCTGCTTGTAAAATCTTCTCTATACTACAATTTTCCTGTCGCTCTTTAATGAAAAATCACAAATCCTTTTGGAGAGATCACAAGCTGATTTTCCAATTCTTGGCAATTGCTTGCTAAGGCTACTGCTTCTTTTTCTACAATATAATCTTCTGTTGATTGGTTAAAGATCGCTTTAAGAATTTGTCCATCGTATTTCCATTCCAAAGCTACTACATCAGCTTTGATTTCTTTTAGGCTATACTTACCATGCGAAATGATTGCTGACGCATGTTTGCGAATCTTGATTAGTTTCTTCATAAAATTCAGCATATCATTGTCACTCGATACACGTTGCCAAGGCATACAACGTCGACAATCTGGGTCTGGACCTCCGCTTAAAGCTAACTCTGTTCCGTAATAGATGCAGGGTGTTCCCTTTTGTAAAAAGAGAAAGGCTAGAGCTGATTTGACCAGTTGAGCATCCTCATTAGCCGTCCACAAGATTCGTTCTGTATCATGCGAATCCAAGAGATTAAACATAACCTCTGAAATCTGCTGCTTGTAATACATAGATTGGCCATTGATTTCATCGATGAACTGGTCTGTCTTCTTAAAACCTCGTAAGAAATACTCTTTGATGCTATCAGATAAAGGATAATTCATGACCGCATGGAACTCATCTCCATTAGCCAAGGCTGAGACGTATGCCAGACTTCTCCTAGTATATAAAGATCAGGCTTTTATGCTAAAACTGCCTTACGAAAATCCTTCCAGAACTGATGGTCAATCTCATTAGCCACATCCAAACGCCAAGCATCAATATCAAACTCTTCAATCCAATAAGTCGCAACCTTTAAAAGATAGTCCTTGACCTCTGGATTGGCTGTATTTAGCTTAGGCATATAGTCCTCGAAACCAAAGGCATGATAAGGTAATTCTCTCTTATTGGCTAGCTTTTCAGTCGTCACTGGGAATTGTTGAATATGGAACCAATCCTTATAAGCAGATTGCTCACCATTTTTGACAACATCTTGCCATTGAGGAGATTGCGAACCAATATGATTAAATACCGCATCCAACATGATTTTCATGCCACGCTGATGCGCTTGCTCCAACAGTTCCCGAAAGGTCTCCTTGTCTCCAAAATGACGGTCAATTTCAAAGTAATCCGTCGTATTGTACTTGTGATTGCTCGTAGATTCAAAGATAGGACAAAGATAAAGCCCAGTAATGCCCAAGTCTTGCAAGTAATCTAGATGGTCAATAATCCCCTGTAAATCACCACCAAAGAAATCATCACTTCGAGGTGTGATAGATGAATCCCAGTCTAAAGTCCCTTCTGGATTTAATAGAGCATTTCCATTGGCAAATCTCTCAGGAAATATCTGATACCATACCGTATTTGAAACCCAATCAGGAACCTGGCAGGCATCAATCTCATGAAGATAAGGCAACTTAAATCCATTTCCAATGGCATGAAGATTTTCTAGAGAATTTTCCACACAACCTTTATCGCCATACAAAATACTTTGACCTTCTATATCCTGGAGTTCAAAGAGATACTGGATACGTGCAAAAGTCAACGGACACTTCAACCTGCCAATGGTCAAATAAGGCATCAGAAGTTATCTTGGCCATTTTCTTTGTATCTTGATAAAACTCCTCCATAAAAATAAAAGGATCACCATAATGCAAGTTGATGCTTTCAATATCCCCTTTCTTAGTTCGAATCCGAATATGAAGTTTCTTATCCTTATAAAGATAGGCATACTCCGACTCAGGTCTATGGTAAATAGCTGTTAATTCCACTGTATTTGTCTCCTGATTTACTTGGTTGCATTTACGACGCAAACGTTTTCATAATTGTGATTCTAGTATACTACTTTCGTATTTTATTTTCAAGGCTTGTCCGTAGATTCTAGTGGTTTGGTTCTATAAATAAAAAAGCAGCCAGTCTTACAACTTGCTACTTTCCAAATGATGATTTACAAATATCTTTGCAACCACTCTATTTTTTTAAAATTCCTATTGTTATTGTGATCATTTCGATAGGAATCTTGGGAAGAAGCCTTGTAAATACTTAAAAACTGTTCCAAACTTGGAACGCGAAAAGTGATGTTTTCGAGATGAATCAGCTCTATATCCGATTCCGAAACTCCTGCAAAATCAGGTAAAGAATCGATACTTCCGAACTCAACACTCAGACCATCTTTTTGAATTCATGCTCATGAATATCTATTAAGGCGTAGCCTAAGTGTTTCATCACTTTCATTATCTTGTCCCACTCATAAATTCTGAGATGATCGGGTGCTTCCCAACCTCTAGGGTCACCAGGCACATGAATGTCAATGTCAGACGGCCCCCATTCTTCATTTGATCGGTATTCAAACCCCAAAGACCCCATGAGCGTCGGAGTGATTCCGACTTGGTTTAAATGAGAACAAATTGTTCGAAATTCATCAAATAGAGAATTCATTCCTCCTCCAATCGTTGATATAGAACTTAATTTCGTTGTGAATAATAAACTAATTTTTACCTTCTACTCTTTCGGTTTTGAAAATACTTCAACTCGCTGAGCTAGAACTTTTATTTCTACAGGTAGGTTATCCGATTTATCGCCATCAACGTCTGACTCCAACTCACTATCTGAAGAGATTTTAATATTACGCGCTCTGATATACTCAATATTATCATTGCCGACAACATCTCCTTTTAGTAAATCAGGGATGACGGATAATTTGGAGAATAGAGACGCATCTTTCAGAATCAAAATATTGGCATAGCCGTCTTTGTTTTCTTCAAAGATTTTCTTATCAGCGAAGTAATTTGTCAAGAGAACCAAAACATGGCTAGCTTCACCAACATAATTTCCATTTCTGTCTCAACCTTAATGTTAAATACCTGATCCGTCATGACAGACTTCATGGTATTTACAGCATAGGCTAAAATACCGAATTTTGTCTTATCCTCGATTTCAACATTGTGAATCGCTTCAGGTAGAGAACCGATACTAAAAATATAACCAAAATAATTGTCATTCGCTTTTCCGATATCAATCTTATTGGTTAAATCAAATCCAGTTCATCAATTGCGCCATCGATGTCTTGATTGATTTCCAAAAGTTTCGTAATGAGATTACCAGTACCACCAGGGATAATCCCTAACTTAGGAATGTAGTCTCTCTCAGCAATACCCGAAATGACTTCATTGACAGTCCCATCTCCACCAAAAACAACCACTGCATCGTACTGCTCACGAGAAGCTTCTTCAGCAAAATGTGTTGCATCCAGCGCTTTTTCTGTAATTTTGGTTTCCACTTGCTCAAAATATTCTTTGCTTTATTCTCCAGCTTTTCTTTATAATCCAGAGCCTTCTCCCCACCAGAGGTAGGGTTGATAATTAACATTGCTTTTTTCATTGATTTTCTCCTTAATATTCATTAGAAATGTTTATATTTCATCGTATGCATGTAAATGTACTACCATTATACAATGAAAATACGGAAAAGAGAAATATGAAGTACCGGAGATTGAAACTCTTTTATTTTACATCAACCTTATTATCCCATCGCCTGAGTACATCCTTTAAGGGTTCATCCAAGTAAGAGTAGGCTTTTTCCTTTATCCAATCAGGAATACCATAAGCTGCCTCTGCTATGCTGCCAGTGATTGCTGCGAGTGTATCACTGTCGCCACCAAGTGAGATGGCATTTCTTATCGCATCTTCGAAATCTGTACTCTCAAGAAAGGCGATAATGGCTTGAGGGACAGTTTCCTGACATGTTTCGTTAAAACGATAGTTAGGGCGGATTTCATCTAAAGTTTGTGACAAATTGTAGCTGTATTCCTTCTCTATATAATCCTTAATCCGTCTTTTACACTCTGTAGGATTGTCATTGATTGGTTGCTCGTATTCTCTACAATAACCACCAAAGTAAAAACGACACAGAAAGATAGCATCAGCTGTAGCCATTGCACCTTTAATACCTTCTGGATGATTATGAGTTACCTCGGCAGAAAGACTCGCAAGTCCTCTAGATGATGACCACATTCCGGTTCTCGCATAGACATCACAGTCCATGACCCAAGCACATGGAGAAACACGCATAGCTGATCCATTCCCAAAGCTATTATAAGGCTCACGGTTATCGCTCTTTAGCCATGCATTAAACCGAGCACCATAATCAGCATTCGGATACAGTCTGCCATACTTCTTCATCGCGTCAATGAAGTCGACTTTTTGTCCCCCGTTCATAATCGCTTCTGCAACAGCACAGGTCATAACCGTATCATCTGTAAAAAAACAGTCCTTCCGTAATAAAGGAAAGTCCTTAGTTTTGATATTGTTCCACTCGTAAACAGAACCGACAGTATCTCCAATAATTGCTACTAGCATAAGATTCCTCCTTGTGACATATCAGATTTATTACACATTCCCAATGGTTCACTCTTTAAAAATGGTGCCACCAAATCAATCCACTCTTGAGGCAGGTAAGCTGACAAATAGCCGTGATTATAGCCCTTTGCTTCATACAAAATTGTATTTGCATGTAGCTGATGAAATAATTTCGCTGATTCTTTCACACAGTTCAATTCTTTTTCACCATAGATATACAGAACCTGAGCCTTGCTAGCAGAAATCATATCTTTCAGCTTGTAATGCCCCATATAGTTTTTGTAAATGGTCACCAATGTTTTGACAGGCGTCCTTGGCAGATCCTCCAAATAATAAGCTTTTATTTCCTTTGGATAAGCTAGTTTAGGATAGAGTTTGTTCATCATGCTTAACTGAAGTTTGCAAGAGAATTTATTGAACATCAGTTTACCAAATAGAGACACTAGAAAGATGCTGATTTTAGATAACATTGGTTGAGGAATAACAGAGGCTTCCCTCTATGATGGCCTTCTCAGCAATTTCACTGTCTAAAGACAAAAGCTCCATGGCAATTTTGACCACCAAGTGAAACACCACCGATTGCAAACAATTCCCACCACAGTTTGCTTTGATATAGTCCAAGATTTCCAAGGCAGAATCTTCAGTAGAAACATAATCAAGTTGATATTCCTCGCCGTGGCCATTCAAAGTGGGTAGAATAATACGGTATTCTTCTTTTAAGATTCGTACTTGACGAAGATAATTCCACCAAGAACTGCCACCACCATGTATCAGTAAAATAGGAGGTAAATTCTTATCCCCAAATTCATGGAATTTCATGTTTGAACTCCTTACTGTAGGACTTTCACTAGCTAATTTTCCTTGTTCGATCAGCACTTAAAAGCAGTACCACACACTCGACATAAAACGAGTAAACACTATGTATGCCAAGTGAACATGTCTATAAACCTTTTAACGATAGCATAAGGTTATCGTTAAAAAGGTATTACCCCGACAAACTGTGATTTACTCATTTCATTAAATCAGCTATTTCTTTCTTCCCATACGCCTTTACATTCTGAATTACATTCTGTTTCCTATTTATCGATTCAAATAATGATATATCTAGTACATTTGCGAATTCTTCAAACTGAACCTGCCCGATTCTTCTTATTTCTTTAAGTTTCTCGGCATCTCTTACCTTTCTCTCTGCCTCACTTTTGGGGTATCCTTGCCCAAATGGCTCCGAGAAAAGAGCTTCTATTGTTCTTTCAAGATTTTCAGTACCTGACCATGTATAATCTTCACCTAATGGATAATTGATATCGCATTTCCATTAATTAAATCTGAGCGAATAAAATAGGCAATCATTCGGTGTAGGTGCAT
>CAKMPG010000059.1:0-7214 GCA_927911355.1 Streptococcus mitis
CGGTGCTGAACTGATGGACTTGGTAACTCCTTGTCCAAGTCAGGTTAATCGTGACTTCTGGGCAACCTATGCCCAATCTCCTGAGCAGGCGATAGCGGATTTTTACCAACTTAGCCAGAAAAATGACTACATCAAGCTCAAGGCCATTGCCAAAAATATTGCTTATCGTGTTCCATCTGACTATGGAGAACTTGAAATCACTATCAACCTATCTAAGCCTGAAAAAGATCCGAAAGAGATTGCGGCAGCCAAGTTGGTGCAAGCTAGTAATTATCCTCAGTGTCAGCTTTGTATAGAGAACGAGGGCTACCACGGTCGGGTCAACCATCCAGCTCGCAGTAATCACCGTATTATCCGTTTTGAAATGGGAAATCAAGAATGGGGCTTCCAGTATTCTCCTTATGCCTACTTTAATGAGCACTGTATTTTCTTAGATGGGCAGCATCGTCCCATGGTCATTAGCCGTCAGAGTTTTGAGCGTCTGCTGGCTATCGTAGAGCAGTTTCCGGGCTATTTTGCTGGATCTAATGCTGACCTGCCAATCGTGGGGGGATCTATTCTAACTCATGACCACTATCAGGGAGGCCGTCACGTATTTCCTATGGAATTGGCTCCCTTGCAAAAGACTTTCTCTTTTGCTGGTTTTGAACAGGTCAAGGCTGGGATTGTCAAGTGGCATATGTCTGTTCTACGCTTGACGTCGGATTCCAAAGAAGATTTGATCAACTTAGCTGACAAGATTTTGCAGGAATGGCGTCAGTATTCGGATCCTAGTGTGCAGATTTTGGCAGAGACAGACGGGACACCGCATCACACCATCACACCTATTGCCCGTAAACGCAATGGACAGTTTGAGTTGGACTTGGTCTTGCGAGACAATCAGACATCGCCAGAGCATCCTGATGGTATCTATCATCCCCACAAGGATGTCCAACATATCAAGAAGGAAAATATCGGCTTGATTGAGGTCATGGGCTTGGCAATCTTGCCACCACGTCTGAAAGCGGAAGTGGAGCAGGTTGCTAGCTACCTCGTGGGAGATGATGATATAGTTGCCGACTACCATCAGGAATGGGCAGACCAGCTCAAAGCCCAGCATCCAGACCTAGCAGATAAAGAAAAAGCCCTTGAAATCGTCAAGGACTCTGTGGGTGCTATTTTTGCGCGTGTGCTTGAGGATGCAGGAGTCTACAAGCAGACAGAACAAGGACAGGCAGCCTTTATGCGCTTTGTGGAGCAGGTAGGAATTTTACCAGACTAGGAGCTTTCTCCTTGCACAGTCATATAAAAAGTAGTATCATAGTGTCGTTTGAAATATCAGGAGGAAACGATGAAAGATTTTCATTTTGACGCTATATCTGCCTTTGAAAATTACGAAATTGAACAAATGAGAGATGGTCACGTTGTGGTGACGACCAAAGTAGTGGACTCGTCGCTCAACTACTATGGCAATGCCCATGGTGGCTATCTCTTTACCCTTGCGACCAGATCAGTGGTTTGGTGGTCATATCTCTGGGGCTTGATGGAGTGACGCTCCAGTCTTCTATCAACTACCTTAAAGCAGGAAAACTCGACGATGTGCTGACCATTAAAGGAGAATGTGTCCATCAAGGTCGCACCACTTGTGTAGTGGATGTCGATATTACCAATCAAGAAGGCAGAAATGTCTGCAAAGCAACCTTTACCATGTTTGTCACAGGCCAGCGGTCAGAAGACAGACAGGTAAGGATATAGATAAACTAAAAAAGAGGCTCGCACCTCTTTTTCTTATTTCTTTTTATGATTTAGTACCGCATTGAGGACAATGGCGAGTAGGCTGGCTACGACGATTCCGTTTGAGAAGAACATTTGGAAGGCTGTCGGCATGCTGATGAAGAGATTACTGTTGTTGAGTCCGACACCTGCAGCGATTGATACAGCTGCGATAAGGAAGTTGTGTTCATTGTTAGCAAAGTCAACACGGGCGAGGATTTGCATTCCTTGAATGGATACAAAACCAAACATCACCAGCATGGCACCACCGAGGACAGGGCTTGGAATGATTTGGGCAAGGGCGCCAAACTTAGGAAGGAGTCCAAGGAGAACCAGGAAACCAGCTGCGTAGTAGATTGGCAGGCGAGTCTTGATACCTGATAATTTAACCAAACCAACGTTTTGTGAAAATCCTGTGTACGGGAAGGTATTAAAGATTCCTCCGAGAAGTACGGCCAAACCTTCTGCGCGGTAACCGTTGCGAAGGCGCGTGCTGTCGATTGGGTCTTTCGTGATATCAGACAAGGCCAGATAAACACCAGTAGACTCAACCATAGACACCGTTGCGATGATACACATCATGACAATAGATGAGATTTCAAAGGTTGGCATCCCAAAGTAGAGGGGAGTTGGGACATGGACAAGAGGTGCTGCTGCAACAGGAGAGAAATCAACCAAGCCCATGCTAGCAGCAATGGCAGTTCCAACAACTAGACCAATCAAAATAGAGATAGACTTGATAAATCCTTTGGTAAAGATGTTGATCAAGAGGATAATCAGAACAGTGATAGCTGCAAGCAAGAGACTTTGACCAGTTGGCTCTGGAACGTTATTTCCCATATTTCCAATAGCGACAGGAATCAAGGTTAAACCAATCGTGGTAATTACAGAACCTGTTACGATAGATGGGAAGAGATTGGCTACTTTTGAGAAGATGCCTGAAACAAGAACCACATAAATCCCTGATGCGATAAGAGCACCAAACATAGCACCACTACCATGGCTTTGCCCAATCATAATCAAGGGAGCGACTGATTGGAAGGCAACTCCGAGAACGACTGGTAATCCAATTCCAAAGTATTTGTTGAGTTGGAGTTGGAGGAAGGTTGCTACCCCACACATGAAGATATCTGTGGAAATCAGGTAGGTTAACTGCTCAGTTGAATAGCCAAGGGCTGTCGCAATCATGATGGGAACCAGGATGGATCCTGAGTACATAGCTAGTAAGTGCTGCAAACCAAGAACGGCTGCTTGCGAATGTTTTTCTTGAGTTTGCATTAAAGATCTGCCTCCTTAAATACGACTTGACCATTTTCAAAACGATCCAAACGAGCGAGTGATAGAACAGGGTAGCCTGCTTTTTCAAGCAAATCACGGCCATCTTGGAAAGATTTTCAATCACAATACCGATAGCTTCGACTGTGGCTCCAGCCTGTTCGATGATTTGAATCAAGCCTTTGGCAGCTTGGCCATTAGCAAGGAAATCGTCGATAATCAAGACCTTGTCCTCTGGTGAGAGGAATTTTCCAGCGACAGAAACGGTGCTGGTTACCTGCTTGGTAAAGGAGTAAACTTCGGCAGTTAAGATTCCTTCGTTCATAGTGATGTTCTTAGCTTTTTTGGCGAAAATCATGGGAACGTTTAAGGCTTCAGCTGTAAAAACGGCTGGAGCAATACCTGACGCTTCAATGGTTACGACCTTGGTAATGCCAGCAGCAGCGAATTTTTCCGCAAAAACCTTACCAATCTCTCTCATCAAGCTAAAGTCAACTTGGTGGGTTAAAAAGGAATCCACCTTGAGGATGTTGTCACCCAAGATATGCCCATCCTTGAGGATGCGCTCTTCTAATAATTTCATAAGACCTCCTAAAGTCTAAAAGCCAGTTTACTTGTTGATTAAATGTTTCTATGGTGATCCAGTTTGCTAGTACTATATATTTGATAAAACTAGTACGAGCGAAGCGAGTCTTATCAAATATTTCCCGTTGTAGTGGTATCATAGACAATAAGTTTGTTATTGTCTATGACGGAATTTTTGAGACTTTTGGCTCAAAAATTAGGGATGAAATTCCGAAGGAAGTTGCTCCCGTCCGCACTAATTAAGGGAAATATTAAAAATATTCAAAAAGGACCTACTTAATCTCTAAGTAAGTCCCCAAAATAGGCATGGCAAAAACGACCATACCTCACTTCTGACTTACTTATTGTTAGGTGTTCCGGCACCTTGTAGAAACATCGTGCCAATTCACGACATAAACAAGTAAAATGATATTCAATTTCAAATAGGCTTGAGCCAATGTTTTTTATTTTACACTAAATAACTTTAGAAATCAAATATTTTGTTAGTGTTTTGGTTTGAAAAACGAACAAATATAATAAAAATGGGCAAGAATTAACTTATTGGCTAACATTTAGAAGGTTTTTCCATCATAAAAGGCATATTATCAAGATTTTTCAAGACTTGACAATATGCCTTTTTCTAACTTTAAAGACTTTTTCCCAATCTTTATTATTCTACTCGCTAAATCTTAAAAAAATAGCCATCTGGATCCAAAACTGCAAATTCATGGGGATATATAAAGCTATCTCCTACTCGAAATTCTCTTTTTGTCAGGGGACGATGGATAGGATAGTCAGCTTCCAGCAGTTTTTTGGTGGAGCTGAGGAACATCTGCAATGCCAAAGGAAATATTGACACCGCGCCCGAAAGGATAGGTCAGCTGAGCTAATTCTTCTGCGCTGCCTTCTTCTAGCATAAGTTGGCAGTCTTCAAGCGAGAGGAAGAGAAATTTCTCCTCTGGACGCTCGTATTCGACAGAGAATCCTAGCAGGTCACAGTAGAAGTGGCGTGATTTTTCGATGTCAGATACTACAAACTCAGGAATGACAGCTTGATAGTCCATTAGCTTTCTCCTTAGAGTTCAATCTCCATGACAATGGGTGTGTGGTCTTGGCGCGCACCGGAGTCAATCATATCAGACTTGGTGACCTTGTCAGCCACGCGGTTACTTGTGAGCCAGTAGTCGATTCTCCAGCCTGTATTGTTGATTTTAGAAGTCTTGCTGCGTTGTGCCCACCAAGTGTAGCGTTCGGGAACATCGCCGTGAATGTGGCGGAAGGTATCAGTAAATCCAGTTGCCAAAAGGTTGGTAAATCCAGCACGTTCCTCGTCGGTAAATCCAGGTGAACGGCGGTTGCTAGCAGGATTTGCAAGGTCAATCTCATTGTGGGCCACATTGTAGTCACCGGTCGCAAGGACTGGTTTTTCTTTGTCCAGTTCAGCTAAGTATTCTGCATATTTGACATCCCAGACTTGGCGTTCTTCCAAACGTTTGAGGCCGTCGCCAGCGTTTGGAGTGTAAACTTGGGTCACGAAAAATTCATCAAATTCTAGAGTGATGATGCGGCCTTCCAAGTCCATGGTAGAAGGAGCACCGATTTCTGGGAAAGTGACAGTAGGTGTAAGTTCTTTCTTATAAAGGAACATGGTTCCAGCATAGCCTTTACGGGCAGGTTCTTGGGAAGAGCGCCACGTGTTTTCGTAGTCTGGGAAGAGTTCAGCTAAAATTTCCAAGTGTTTCTTGGTAGGCCCCTTGGCAGAAAGCTTGGTTTCTTGGATAGCGATGATATCAGCATTTTCAGCGATCAAGGTTTGTAGTACTTCTTGGGACAATTTGGCACGAGCTGAGTCACTAGTTAGGGCAGCATTGAGGGAATCAATATTCCATGAGATGAGTTTCATAAAGTTACCTTTTTCATTCAGATTATAGATTTTATTATACCAAAAAAAGGTCCATTTCCCCAACGTATGGCTTGAAAAATCACTCTCTTTCGTTTATAATTAAGAATGATTTTATGAAAGGGAGTGAAAATAAATGAAATTTTACTCATATGACTATGTACTTAGCCAAATCAGTCAACAAAATGGAATCATGATTGGCTTTGGAATTGTTCTCCTAGCTATCACAGGATTTTTTGCTTTTAAAGCCTATCGAGATAAAAAGGGGACTAAGTTTCGGGAATTGGTCATGATTTTGGCCTTGACCTTGGTGGCCATGCTTTTGGTGACAATCTCAAAATACCAGACCAATCAAGCCTCTAACAACCAATTTCAAACCTCCCTTCATTTCATAGAGGTTGTTTCCAAAGACTTGGGAGTGGATAAATCAGAAGTTTATGTCAATACTTCTGCAGCCACTGATGGAGCGCTTGTCAAGGTAGGTCCAAATTTCTACCGCGCCATGAACGGGAGCCAACCAGACAAGTATCTTTTAGAGAAATTAGAATTGCATCAAACAGACGCTATTGAATTGGTGGAGGTAAACAAATGACACTCAATTATATGGAAATTTTAATCAAACTGGCCTTGGGGCTCTTCTCGCTTGTTTTTGTTATCAATGTGACAGGAAAGGGGAACCTAGCACCTAACTCTGCGACAGACCAAATTCAGAACTATGTTCTTGGTGGTATCATCGGTGGGGTGATTTACAATAGTTCTATCAGCATTCTCCAGTATGCAGTGATTTTGATGATGTGGACGATTTTGGTCTTGACCCTCAAGTGGCTCAATAACAATGTTCGTTTTGTCAAACGCTTGATTGATGGAAAACCAACTCTCCTTATCAAAAATGGGCAGATTGACCCAGAAGCCTGTCGTTCAGTTGGTTTGTCTGCGGCAGAAGTTGCTCTCAAACTTCGTAGCCAAGGGATTTTCCAGATGAAACAGGTCAAATGCGCTGTGCAGGAGCAAAATGGCCAACTCATCGTGGTTCAAATGGGAGATGAAAATCCTAAGTATCCAGTTGTGACTGACGGTGTGATCCAAGTCGATGTCTTGGAATCGATTGGTCGTAGCGAAGAGTGGCTGCTTGATAATCTCAGCAAGCAAGGGCATGACAATGTAGCCAACATCTTTATCGCTGAGTATGACAAGGGTGCTGTTACAGTCGTAACCTATGAATAAGAAAAACCTGGGGTCTTGGCCTCAGGTTTCTATTTGCAATCAGAAAGGGATTTTATGTCCATTATTCAAAAACTTTGGTGGTTTTTCAAGTTAGAAAAACGCCGTTATTTAGTCGGGATTGTGGCTCTGGTCTTGGTTTCCGTCCTCAACCTCATTCCCCCAATGGTTATGGGGAGGGTCATTGATGCCATCACATCGGGGGCAATTAACCCAGCAGGACCTCCTTCTTGCCCTATTTTACTTGCTTCTTGCAGCCTTTGGGATGTATTATCTGCGCTATGTTTGGCGTATGTATATCCTCGGAACCTCCTACCGTTTGGGGCAGATTATGCGGTCTCGCTTATTTGAGCATTTCACAAAAAATGTCTCCAGCCTTTTATCAGACCTATCGAACGGGAGACCTGATGGCACACGCTACAAATGATATCAATGCCTTAACCCGTCTGGCAGGCGGCGGTGTTATGTCTGCGGTGGATGCCTCCATCACAGCTTTAGTGAC
>CAKMPG010000060.1:0-2871 GCA_927911355.1 Streptococcus mitis
CAACATCCATAATTTGGACATTAGGGTCTTTGATATCGAGTAGTTTTGTGATAAAATGTAATGGTTCCATATGATTCTTTCTAATGAGTTGTTTCGTCGCTTTTCATTATAGGTCATATGGGACTTTTTTTCTACACAAAATAGGCTCCATAATATCTATAGGGGATTTACCCACTACAAATATTATAGAGCCAAGGTTTTTTTGGATGAGTGATGTTTGTCTGAAAATCTTGATTGAGTCTAAAAATGCCACCCTATTAGGTGGCGATCATTGATTTAGACTTTTAAAAATTCTTTATTTTTTACTGAATTGCTGCGAGCAAGTCTTGAGCTTGTTTCTCAAGTGAGTTTAGGACTGTTTCTTCGAGAATCAATTTTCCATCTGCCCAAGCAGAGTCGTTAACACGTGCAGCAGTGAAATCCCCAACGATTTGTGTACGGATAAATGGCAAGAGGTCCTTGTAGATAGCGAAGAGTTGATCGTGACCTGCATTGGCTACAGATGATACGGTGACAAACTTGTCTTGAAGGGCAGAAGCTCCACGTGTATCAGACAAGTCAAGGGCACGAGATAGCCAGTCAAGCAAGTTTTTCACTGTACCAGGGATAGAGAAGTTGTAGACTGGAGAGAAAATCCAGATAGCATCCGCAGCGAGAACTGCTTCACGAGCAGCCGCTACAGCTGGATGTGTTGGAACTTCCAAATCTTGGCTGAAGAGAGGAAGGGCTGAATAATCAAGATAGCTAACTTCTGCTTTACCAGCAAGTGCTTTTTCAGCTTCGAGAGCCATTTGGTGGTTGAAAGAACCTTGGCGTAGTGATCCGACGATAAATAATACTTTTTTTAGACATGATATGTCTCCTTTTTCTTAAAATTTCGAGAATTACCTCGTTGTTATAAAATATATTACAACAAAACAAAAGGACTTGCAAGAAATTTGCTCAGAGTTTATTTGAAAATTATAAAATTGCTGAAACTCTAGTCAGTTGCCACTGGAAAAGTAAGAACTGTTTTTTGGATTTTATAGGAGTATTCCAATATTCTCTTGTAATATAATTACATAAGTGCTAAAATAAACAAGAAAACTCGCAATAGAAACCGCATAACAGCTATTTTCCGGTATCATTTCATAAATCATTAAAGGAACAATAATGGCATTGAAGAATGCTTCTAAAAAGGAGTGGAGATCATGTAAGGCAAAGATTAACAAGTGACAGACAAAAGAAATAATAATACACTTGTTAAAGGAGAAAAAATGTTAATAAGAAATTATCGGAAAAATATTGGCCTGATGGCCGGAGTTGAGTTTTTTGCATTTCTAGGGATTACCAGTTTTTGGATTCTCTTTCTCAGTCAAAACGGAATGTCTCTTTGGCAGATTGGACTTCTGGAGAGTATTTTTCATTCGACCAGTCTTCTCTGTGAAATTCCATCTGGTATGTTAGCTGACCGCTATTCCTATAAGACCAACCTTTATTTAAGTCGTATAGCAGGAATTGTGTCTTCTATTCTCATGTTGGCTGGGCAAGGAAATTTTTGGATTTATGCACTAGCTATGGCGATAAATGCCTTGTCTTATAATTTTGATTCAGGAACAAGCGCAGCAATGGTTTATGATTCAGCCGTGGAAGCTGGACTCAAGAAGCGTTACTTATCTATTTCAAGTTTTATGTCAGGAGTAGCAGAAGGAACTCGGTCTTTGGGGACAGTGTTGGCGGGATTTTTTGTCCATGGTCAATTGTACCTCACCTACTATATCATGATTGCCACTTCTATCATAGTTCTTTTCCTGATTTGGATGCTGAAAGAACCTAGTGTCAAGCTAGAAAAAGCTGATAGTGTGACCATGAAACAGATTATTTGGACTGTTAAGGAAGAGTTGGAGCGAAATCCTATGCTGTTTAACTGGATGATTTTGTCTCAGATTGTCGGAACACTTATGTGCATGTTTTATTTTTACTATCAAAATCAGTTACCGGATTTAAGTAGCTGGCAAATTTCAGCAGTTATGCTACTTGGAAGTCTCCTGAATATCCTTGCAGTCTATCTAGCGAGTAAGATTGGAAAGAAATATGCTGCCTTGAAGATTTTCCCTCTTCTCGTCCTGCTGACTGGAGTTACCTATATGTTGTCCTATTTTGGAACACCTCTAATCTATATTTTGATTTTATTTGATTAGTAATGCTCTATATGCTCTTTTTCAGCCCATTTTTGACAATGATTTGCAAGAGCGCCTCCCAAGTGAAGTAAGGGCAACCATGCTGAGTGTCTACTCTATGATGTTTAGCCTAAGTATGATTGTATTCTTCCCACTGACAGGCTGGTTGATTGACCATTTAGGCTTTGTAGCAGCATTTCTTTATCTAGGATTCTTTTTAGTCATGATTAGCCTTCTACTGCCTGTATTTTTAGGAAAAATGGCTAAAAGAATAGATGATAAAATAATTCCATAAGTTAAAAGAACTTCTAAAAACTTGAGTGCCAAAGCTCAAGTTTTTTAATAGGTTGATTTTGGAGCTGTCTTTACTTTTCTTGCTCGGTTTTAAACAAGAAAAATCGGTTTGCTTTGAAGGCAGAAATAAAGTGCGATTGTTCTTGCATTCACTTGTAATAAAGCCCAATAGATGGTAAAATAGACGAGTGAAAAAAAAGACAAAAAAAAAGCAAAAAATAATCTACTGTGGCAGTATGGTTTAGGGATGACGATTTTGTTTGTGGTTATCAGTGCTTCCTTTCTGTATCTGGTTTCTCTCGGCATGAAACCCTATCAAACAGCTAAAAAGTGAAGGAGAAAAATTAGCTCAGCAGTATGCAGGATTAGAGCAGGCTGATCAGGTTGATTTATATAATGGCTTGGAATCTTATTACAG
>CAKMPG010000061.1:0-3600 GCA_927911355.1 Streptococcus mitis
CCTGATAACGCTTCAACATCCACAAATCCTTCCTCATCAACTGGAGCAAAATCCACTTCAAATCCTTGAGATTTCAACCAGAGAGCTGACTCTTTGACTGCTGGGTGTTCAATAGCTGATACGATGATGTGCTTGCCAAACTGGGCTTTTTCAAAAGCCACACCCTTGATAACCCAGTTATCTCCTTCTGTCCCACCAGAGGTAAGAAGATTTCATCGCTTTTCTTACCGATTAAATCTGCAATCTGTTGGCGAGAAGCATCTAAGATTCGTGTTGCCTGATCTCCCAAACGATGGAGACTAGATGGATTTCCTAAAATTTTTGAAGACACCTGCATATAAGTTTCAAGGGCTTCAGGATAGGGCTTGGTCGTCGCCGAATTATCAAAGTAAATCATGTTTTCTCACACTTTCTAAAATCACTCCTTCTATTGTATCATGAAACGGTGCCTGCGACAAGAAAGGGCAATTCCTCTTTTTTTAAGATTTTTTTAAAGAAATGCGGTATAATAAATTTTAATTAAAGGAGAGAATGTATGTCTAATTATCGTAGAACTTCAAAACCAAAAACAGAACACATCAAAAAAGGCTTTACAGTCTTTCAAAAAACCGTTGCTACTATCGGTAGTATCCTTGGCTTAATTACCGCAAGTATCACGATTATGAACGCCTTGGATAATAACAAAAATACTAAAAAAGAACCTACGACAAGCCAGACGACAACCATTGTCAAAGAAATTCAAAAGGAATCCCCTCAGGAAAACACTAGTCCCAATAAGGAAAATAATACTAGTCAAGAAAAAACACAGCAAGAGGAAACACCAAAATCTAGCGTCAAGGAAGAGAAAAAAGAAGAGCAGAAAGCAGCAACTCAGGATTCTTCTACTCCTACTCCAAGTAAACCTGCTACTGAAAATGAAAAACAGTCCAATACCCCAACTTCGGAAAATAAAACTAATCAATAGCCAGTAAAATAGCTTCCCTCCAAACTTGGAAAGAAGCTATTTTTTTTATTGTTGTAAAACTTTTCTTGGTTTGGTACCTTCAGCTGGGCCAATGACACCTGCCATCTCAAGTTCTTCCATAAGGCGGGTCGCACGGTTAAATCCAACTGACAAACGACGCTGAATCATAGATGCGCTGGCTTTCTGTGTTTCTATCACCAAAGCCTTGGCTTCTTCAAAAAGCGGATCTCCACCAGCTTCACCATCTGAAAATTCTCCGTCATTTTCAGAAACCTCTCCTGGATCAAAACTCTCATCGTAGTCCGCGTCTGCCTGAGCCTTGATGAAGTTTACGATGCGTTCGACATCATCATCCGAGATAAAGGATCCTTGCAGACGAACTGGATGATTTTCATCAATCGGCTTAAAGAGCATGTCTCCTCGACCAAGCAGTTTTCTGCTCCATTTTCATCCAAGATAGTACGGGAGTCTGTACCAGATGAAACCGCAAACGCCACACGAGATGGGACATTGGCCTTAATCAGACCAGAGATGACATCAACGGATGGACGCTGGGTTGCAAGAATCATGTGGATACCTGCAGCACGCGCCTTCTGTCCGAGACGAATGATAGCATCTTCCACTTCCTTGCTGGCCACCATCATGAGGTCAGCCAACTCATCCACAATCACGACAATGAGCGGTAGCGGAATTTGCTTGTACTCAGATTGGGCATTGAACTCTTCTACCTTGGCATTAAAACCTGCAATATTCCGAACTCCCACCTTGGCAAAGAGTTCATAACGATTTTCCATTTCATCCACGACCTTTTGCAAAGCCTTGCTGGCCTTGCGTGGATTGGTCACGACTGGAATCAAGAGGTGGGGAATATCATTGTAAACAGACAACTCAACCATCTTAGGGTCCACCATCATAAACTTGACCTGGTCTGGTCTCGCCTTCATGAGAATGCTAGCAATAATGCCATTAACAGCTACTGACTTCCCTGATCCCGTTGAACCTGCGACGAGCAAGTGGGGCATTTTAGAAAGGTCAAAAGCTCTTGCAGTGCCATTAACCGCCTTTCCTAGAGGAATTTCCAAGAGATTTTCTGCTTTCGTTTGAGATTGTTCCCATAGTTCGCGGAAAGAAACTGTCGCAATCTCAGAGTTAGGTACTTCGATTCCCACTAAAGATTTCCCTGGGATAGGTGCTTCGATTCGGACATCCTTGGCAGCCAAGGCTAGGGCGAGGTCATCTGCGAGATTGGAAATGCGGTTAACCCGTACACCAACTGCTGGCTTAACTTCATACTTGGTCACTGATGGCCCAATTTCAGCCCGTTCCACCGTCACCTTGATACCAAAGCTAGCAAAGGTTTCTTCTAGGATTTTGATATTTTCTCGAACGATTTTCTTCTCTTTAGACTGGTCTTTGGGTTTATCCGGGGCAAAGAGTTGTAAACTTGGAAGTTTGTATTCAAGAGCCCCCCTTGGCTGAAAAATCGACCTGAACATCTTCGTCATCAGAGCCATCTTCCTGTTCAGGGAATTCAAGTTCAGCTTGAGCAGGATGATTTCTGGTTCTACCCAGTCTTCTTCTGGAACAGGAGGAACGTCAAGAACAACATCATCAGTCAGAATTTCACCCGTTTCCATATCAACAGGAGGCATATCGAGTAAGGCTTTTTCAGCCTCTTCTCGTTCTAATCTAGCCTCTTCCTCAGCCTTTTGACGAGCTTTTTCTTCCTGTTTGACAAAGCGTTCCTCTTTTCGACGCTCATGCCCTTCCCGCCATTTGGCAAAGCCTCTACTGAAAAATTCCGCAATATCGTAAACAGACCAAGGACTGACTAGGAGAGCACCCACTAAAATCAAGATAGAACCAATAAAGTAAGTACCGATATTTGAGAAGAGAAAGGCAGTTGGAATATAAAGAGCGACACCAATCAAGCCACCTCCAGCAAAACTGGTCGTTCGAAAACCAGTCAAATCCGTCACAACCTGAGCCATGGTTCCCTTTAGAACAGACTTGTCCAAACCATATTTCCAAACTAAGTAGGCCTCAAAAATCAAGAGCAAACCTGCAAATATGGTGAAAAAGCCAGATAAGAGTCCTTCCTGTTTTCGGATCCACTTGAAAAGGAAGAGATAGATTAATAGGCCGAATATGGACAGATAAGCTAGACTACCCACCAGCAAGCGAATTAAATTGTAAAGGGTTATACCTGCAGCCCCTAACTTAAAGGCTGCGAAAATCAATAAAAGGGCGATTCCCAACGAAATCAACATTCGTTGAATCGCTTCTTTTCTTTCGAGTTCTGCTTTTGACGGTCTCCGTCTTGTTTTACTTGTATTCTTGTTTGCCATTCTTCTATTATACCATATTTCACAGGCATTTCGAAAAAGGTCAATATTCTCCTTGGATAGTTCAGTATTGGGAGATTCAAATAAAATTTTCTTATCCATAGTTTCCCTCTCTAAGTAATTTCAGAACATCTTTTTGATAGCCTTTATAATCCAGCTGACTGTTCATCAAAAAAGAAGATATGCAAAATTTTGAAATTTTGATATAATAAAACTATCAAAAAGTAAAGGAATGATTGGTATGAACGCAATCACAGCTCACAGCTCACAAGCTCACAGCTCACAGCTCAC
>CAKMPG010000062.1:0-3700 GCA_927911355.1 Streptococcus mitis
GAGGGAGTGCGTTTTGGTATACAAGCGCCAAGAATCCAAGATATCCATGAATTGGTTTGGAAGATTTACAACGACCGTTTTTACTACGATTATGTCGGGGCTTTGCAAAATGGGCCTGCTAGACAGGCTAATCTCTATGCCCTAGCACTGCGTGCTGACCAGTTTGAAAAGAGTAATTTCAAAGGCTTGTCACGTTTTATTAGCATGATTGACAAGGTCCTAGAAGCCCAGCACGATCTTGCAAGCGTGGCAGTCGCACCGCCAAAAAGATGCAGTAGAGCTCATGACCATCCACAAGAGTAAAGGGCTGGAGTTTCCTTACGTCTTTATTCTCAATATGGATCAAGATTTCAACAAGCAAGACTCTATGTCAGAAGTCATTCTCAGCCGTAAAAACGGTCTTGGTGTCAAATATATTGCCAAGATGGATACAGGAGCAGTGGAAGCCCACTATCCTAAAACCATCAAACTCTCCATTCCTAGTCTGACCTATAGGCAGAACGAAGAGGAATTACAGCTGGCAAGCTATTCAGAGCAAATGCGTCTGCTGTATGTTGCTATGACGAGGGCTGAGAAAAAGCTCTATCTTGTCGGCAAGGGTTCTCGCGAAAAGCTTGAAGCCAAGGAATACCCAGCAGCTAAAAATGGAAAACTAAACAGCAACACTAGACTTCAAGCAAGGAATTTCCAAGATTGGATTTGGGCTATCAGTAAAGTATTTGCCAAGGATCATCTCAACTTTAGCTATCGTTTTGTTGGTGAAGATCAGCTGACTACAGAATCTATCGGAGAGTTGGAAAACAAAAGTCCCCTCCAAGATAGCTCCCAAGCAGACAATCGTCAGTCAGAAACCATTAAAGAAGCTCTTGAAATGCTGAAAGAAGTGGAAGTCTATAATACTCTTCACCGTGCAGCCATTGAACTTCCTAGTGTTCAAACTCCAAGTCAAATCAAGAAATTCTACGAACCAGTTATGGATATGGAAGGTGTCGAGATTGCAGGTCAAGGTCAGTCAGTAGACAAGAAAATCAGCTTTGATTTGCCAGATTTTTCAACCAAAGAAAAGGTAACAGGAGCTGAGATGGGTAGTGCCACCCACGAACTGATGCAGAGAATGGACCTCAGTCAGCGACCAACACTTGTTAACCTGACAGAAACTCTCAAACAAGTTCAAACCAGCCCAGCTGTTAGGGACAAGATCAATCTTTCGAAAATTCTTGCATTCTTTGACACAGCACTCGGTCAGGAAATTATCGCTAATACCGACCATCTCTATCGCGAGCAACCTTTCTCCATGATCAAACGAGACCAAAAGAGTCAGGAAGACTTTGTTGTCCGTGG
Source organism: Streptococcus mitis (assembly GCA_927911355.1). Classification (GTDB taxonomy): domain Bacteria; phylum Bacillota; class Bacilli; order Lactobacillales; family Streptococcaceae; genus Streptococcus; species Streptococcus mitis_DD. Next base: position 1,342 of record CAKMPG010000062.1, read on the forward strand.
TATCCTTGATGGCTATCTACTTTACGAAGACAAAATTGTCCTGTTCGACTATAAGACAGACCGCTATGATGAACCAAGTCAACTCATAGACCGTTATCGTGGTCAGTTATCCCTATACGGAGAGGCTTTATCTCGAGCCTATTCGATTGAAAATATTGAAAAATACTTGATTCTACTCGGTAAAGACGAGGTTCAAGTTGTAAAAGTATAATCTAGAAAGGAGACCTCATGACACTTCCAGTTAGAAAATCCCTGCATGATGCGGTTTTACAGGCTTCAAAAGCTGATACTTGGGAACAAGCTACTAAGGAATGGAATGAAGTTTCCTTGATTTTTAACGGCATCGGCCGTAGCAATTGTGTCTGTGGAAATGCTATCAAATACGCCTACGAACTCTTTAACGGTGTCACAGGTCAACGCCTCTTTCCGATTGGTAGCGATTGTGTTCGGCATTTTCATCGATTGACCCTTGACCAGCAACTAGAAGAGGAAGAAAAATTACTCAGAAAGGTTGAAAATCTGACCAGAAAAGCCCAGAAAAAAGGAAAAAATCAAGGTCAATAAGAGTGATTTTGACGAGCGACTTCTAAAGTGGCTCTGGGAAAAAGGTGTTTTCAAGCCTAATCGTGGTAATCAATTCACACCTGAGAGAGACTACCAGCTATTTCTAGAAGTCTTTCAAGGAGGAAGTTGGACCAAGGCTGAGCCAAAGAAAAAGGCTCGCATGGAGGAAGTCCTAGAAAAATGTATTAAACCTCTTTTACTAGGAAAACCAGATGACCAACTCTACCTTGTCAAGCTAGGCAAGGAGAAAATCGACTACGAACAAGAACTCCGTATCCAAGCAGAGAAAGAGCGCAAGAAGAGGGATAAAATCGCCAAGCAATATGCAGACAATCTGGTCCTAGCCATGGGACCAGCAGAGCGTGCTTATCAGGATTACTTTGGCTTTACAGAAACCCTGACTCAAGAAGAAAGAAAATGGGAGAAAATTCTTTTTGGAAAAAATCGAACAGAACGGGCCATCAAGGCCAAACAATACCAAAAAGAGTTGGAAAAAGACCAACGAATTGCTAGTCAGAATCCAATTGAAAGAAAGCAGAAGCAGACTTGGCTTCTTAACTCCTATTTTCGAGAGCTTCCTGAAGAAAAAGCTCGATTTGCTCGGCTCTTATTAGAATATCGAAAAAGTGGTGAAGTACCCTTTTCAACCCAATACCTGTCAGATCATCTCATCGACTTTTTCTATAAAATGAAAGCTTTTGAGTTTGAAATCTCACCAGAACAAGTCCGAGACTTCTTAAAAGAAAGCCTTCAGACAGAACATCTATCCTCAGCACAAGAAAGCTGGATAGATGGAATTCTTCTCAACTGCATCAAACCATTTTTAGAACGATTATTGATATAAGTAACACCTGCCGTGGAAATGCCATGGTAGGTGTTAGTTTTAATAGTCAGTGTCATTATTATTCTCAACAGATTTATTCGAAAACAAAACACGCTTATTTATATATGCTTTATTATACTGGATAACTTTTAAAATATTATGAGAGACTTAATTATAAGTAGCTTATTTTAATGTTTCGTAGTATAATAACATCAGGAAAACAAACTGTATAAACCAATATTTATAGGTTATTCTAAATACTTATATATAAATGCAGGAATTATTTATTACAGTAACTAAAACTCTATTATATAAGGAAATATTACATGATTGATATCCACTCTCACATTGTTTTTGGTGTAGATGATGGACCAAGCACAATTGAAGAAAGCCTAGCTCTTCTGAAAGAAGCTTTTTCACAGGGAGTTCGTACAATTGTATCCACTTCACATCGTCGTAAAAATATGTTTGAAACTCCAGAAGATACAATTATGACCAACTTTAAAGAGGTTCAAGCACTTGCTAAGAAAGAACTGCCTGACTTAACTCTTTTATATGGAGCTGAAATATACTTCACCCAAGATGCTCTTGACAAATTGGAAAGCAAGCAGATTCCTACTCTGAACGATACACAATATGCTTTGATTGAATTCAGCCCGACCACCCCCTATTGGGAAATCCGCAATGCAGTAAATAAAGTTTTATTGTTAGGTATTAGACCTGTCATTGCCCATATTGAACGCTATGCTGAACTAGAAAAAAATGAAAAAGAGTTAAAGAGCTGATAGATATGGGATGTTGATACTCAAATAAATAGTTCAAGTGTTCTTAAGCCTAAAATGTTTGGGGATAAGTATCGCTTACTCAAAAAAAGAGCTCAGTATTTTCTATCCTATAATCTAGTTCACTGTGTGGCTATGCGATATGCATAATCTAAGCTCAAGACCACCATATATGAAGTCAAGCATTTGA
>CAKMPG010000063.1:0-13947 GCA_927911355.1 Streptococcus mitis
GCATCTACAATTTGCTTGGCTAAGGATAATCCTAAACCAAAACCACCTTTTTTGGCGTGTTCTAGCCTTGTCTACTCGATAAAAACGATCAAAAAATTTTCTTCTTATCTTCTGCTGAAATACCGACTCCATTATCGGAAACTAGCAAATACAGATTGCGATCGGTCGCTGAATCATAAAATCAATTTCACCATCCTCCTCAGTATATTTGATAGCATTATCAAATAGGATGGTCATCAGTTGTTTTAGTAAAAGTTGATCTGTGACAATCGTTCGATGGATGCGATTTTCAAAACGAAAGACACGGTCATTTTCAGAAGCAATCATCTCATAGTTTGTGAAAGTCGTATTGAAAAAACTGGTTGGAACTTCTGCAAGTTCCGGCTTAATCCCATCATCTCTACGAGCTAAATTCAACAAGTTCGTTGTCAAAAACCGCATATTTCGAACTTCTTCCAAACTAGAGGCAATGCTTTCACTCACATCCATAATGGTTGCTTCTGGCTTACGGAAAAGGGTCTCTAAGCGATTTTGCAAAACTGCGAGTGGAGTTCGTAACTCATGACTAGCATTTTCCACAAAGGACTGTTGTTTCTGCATGCTCTCAAGCAGAGGACGAACACTGACCCTAGCTAGATAGAGACTGGCAATCAAAGACAAAATCCAGAAACATGCCATCACAATCACAATCAATTGCTCATGCTTTTGACTGGCTTGCTCCAACTGACTGGTATTAATCAAGACAGCAGCATACTTGATATTGGTTGAAACCGAACTGATATTGGTTTCCATCAAAATCATGCGATAAATTTCTTCTTGTCCATAGCTATTAAAAAACCTGAATCTGATAAATATGGCCTAGCTCTTTTTTCTCTAACTTAATCTTATCCAATCCCAAAAATCGATTTCCAGAAAGGAGCTGGGTAAAATTCTTATCAAAAAGAATAACCTCCGTGTTGGAACTGACATTGGGTTTTATCTCAGTCTTGCTAGTATCTGTAGCGGCATTCTCTAAATCTTTAATCTCTTCTGTTGCCCTATTTACCGCAAGCTGAATAACCGCCTGAGGATTGTTACTCAGTCCATGAAGCGTATCATCCACCGAAGTATAGAGACTCGAATGCATGACCTGCAAAATAATCAAGGTCATGGTAGAGAAAATCAGGGTGAAGACACCAAAGTTGCGGATAAAGTAACTAAAGTCATCCGCATACCATGTTTTTTTTAGTTTACTGAACATCTTTTAAAATATACCCAACACTGCGCAAGGTTTGCAAATTCTCTGCAAAAGTGGTTCCTTTTAATTTCTTACGGACTTTTGAAACATAGACTTCAACAACCGAAATCGTTGTATCACTATCAAATCCCCATAGACGATCAAAAATCTGAGTCTTGGGCAAAATAACATTTTGATTTTGGAGGAAATAAACTAGTAAATCAAACTCTTTCCCCAGCAATTCGACGGGAGTATCTTCGACTTTAACGGTATTGGTTGACAGATTAACCACAATATTTCCATAAGTCAAGGTATTTTCATTAAACTTACCTGAACGTTTGAGAAGGGCCTGAATCCGCATTTTGAGTTCTTCTAGGTAGAAAGGCTTGGTCAGGTAATCATCTGCTCCTAGTTCAAATCCATGTCCCTTATCATCCAAGCTTTCCTTGGCAGTCATGATCAGAACTGGAGTCGTAATCCCCTTTTCGCGCAATTCTTTCAAGACTTGGAAGCCATTTTTTTCAGGCAACATCAAATCGAGCAAAATCAAATCATAGACGCCACTTTCAGCTTCGTAGAGACCTTCTTCCCCATCAAATACCTGCATGACATCCGCAAAATCGTCTAAAAAGTCAAATACTGAATTTGACAGGCCTAGGTCATCCTCAACTAATAAGATTTTTATCATGAGAAACTCCTCCTTATTAAAACCATTATACCAAATTTGCCTTAAAAAAAACTCAACTCTCTGCATTTTACATGAGAAAGCTGAGTTTTCTTTTTATTCTAGGCTTATTTATGCGTTTCCGTATTGAAGAACGACTGCTTCCACTGCAGCTTTTTCACGGTTAATCAAGTCAACACGCGCTGCAATTTCCTTGATTCCCATACCGATGTTACGGCTAAGAGCAAGGTCAGAAAGTTGCGGTTCAAAGAATTCCTTGTACTCTGCCAAGCGTTGCTGAGTCTTAAATACGTGTGCAGGAAGGATAACAAAGCTATCAAAGCTCATATCTCCACCAAGAGCTGCCTTAATCCAAGCCCAGTTTTCACGCGCCCAAGACCATGCTGTTTCCTGAGTTGCTTGATGGCTTAAGAACTGGAAGTACCAAGCAGACAAGTCTTGTGGTTTGACCACAAATTTGTCCTTCCAAGAAGTAATCAAGTTTTGGATATTATCCGCATCTGTACTGTATGCAAGAGCGGCTGCCAACTGACGTTTAAAGACAGCATCTGTTGCGTGCGTATAAGTATCAAGATAAAGTGCTAACAAGTCTTTGGTCTCATGATGTTTCATCTCATTGATCAGAACTTGTGAGCGAATAGCTGCTGGAAGTCCTGCAAGCTGATCCTTGTGAGCTTCGAAGATTTGGCTAGCGACTTGGCTAGCTTCTGCATCATTTGAGCGAATCATCATAGAAATAGCTAACTGACGAACCAATTCATCCTCATCTGATTCTCCGTCTTTAGCTGCAAAACCAAGACGGTCATAGTTGTGACGAGCCAATTTAGCAACCAATACTTTGAAGGCTCTTTCAGCTTCTGTTCCTTCATCGATAAAGCGCTCAAGGGCAAAAATTACTTCAGAAACAGCTGAAACGACAAGGTAAGATTCTTCCTTAGCAAGTTTATCAAGAACTGGTAGCAAGTCTGCATAAGAAACGTGCCCTGCTTCAGCAAGCAAACGACGTTCTTGGACGATTTGCAATTTGCTTGTGTTATCAAGATCAACTAGGTCAGCAAGAACAGCATCTAACAAGTCTCCTTGATAGTCTGTAATGTAGTGGGCTGTATTTTCTGTGTTGAGACGAAGTGCTGTTTTGTTTTCAGCAAGAAGAGCTGCGTAGCCTGGAATTTCGATGCTTTCAGTTTCAAGTGTATCAGGCAAGCCTTTCCAGTTGCTATTGAGTGGCACCACCCATAGACGGTTCTTATCTTCGTGCTCACCGATAAAGAATTGTTTTTGTGAAATCTTCAAGACATCATTTTCAACTTTGACAGTAAGAACTGGGTAACCAGGCTGTTCCAACCAAGAATCCATGAAGGCTGCGACATCACGTCCTGACGCTTGACCAAGGGCATCCCAAAGGTCACTACCAATGGTGTTGCTGTATTGGTGTTTTTCAAAGTAAGCGTGCAAACCTTTAGCAAAATCAGCATCGCCGAGCCAACGGCGAAGCATGTGCATGAGACGGCTTCCTTTGGCATAGACGATAGCGCCGTCAAAGAGTGTATTGATTTCATCTGGATGTTTAACTTCGACGTGGACAGACTGAACACCATCAGTCGCATCGCGTTCAAGAGCGTGAGGTACTCCACCTGTTTGGAAATCTTCAAAGATATTCCAGCTTGGTTCAATAGCATCCACACAGACGTACTCCATCATATTAGCAAAGCTTTCATTGAGCCAAAGGTCATCCCACCATTTCATAGTTACGAGGTTCCCAAACCATTGGTGAGCCAACTCATGTGCCACAACTAGGGCAACTTGTTGACGACTGGCAAATGTAGAGTTTTCATCTACAATTAAGCAAACTTCACGGTAGGTCACAAGACCCCAGTTTTCCATAGCACCTGCTGAGAAGTCAGGAAGGGCGATGTGGAGAGATTGAGGGATTGGGTACTTTACTCCGTAGTAATCTTCGTAAAACTCGATGGAGCGAACGGCGATGTCCAGTGAGAAATCAAGGTTAGATAATGGGTGAGCTTTGGTTGAGTAAACACCTACAAGGGTACCGTTTTTAGTTTTAGCCGTCACACCTTGCAAATCACCCGCAACAAAGGCTAACAAGTAAGAAGACATGCGAGGTGTTGTCTCAAACTTCCAGATACCTGTTTCCTTACGGTTTTCAACATCGATTTCTGGCATGTTAGACAAGGCCAATTCACCTTCTGCTTGGTCAAAACGTAGAGAGAGGTCAAAGGTTGCCTTGGCTTCTGGCTCATCCACACATGGGAAGGCTTCGCGCGCAAAATGGCTCTCAAATTGAGTAGATAATACTTCCTTCTTGACTCCATCAACTGTGTAGTAAGATGGGTAAATCCCTGTCATGTTGTCTGTAATTTTTCCTGAGAAAGCGATAACCACTTCAACTTGACCAGCCTCAGCTAATTCAATATGAAGGGCTTCATTTTCATGGTCAACTGTAAATGGACGAGCTTCCCCTGCAACTTCTGCAGAAGCGATTTCCAAGTCTTTTTGGTGGAGGGAGATGCGGTCACTCTGTGCTTGACCAGTGATGGTCACTTTCCCTGAAAACGTCTTGGTCTCACGACTCAAGTCTAAAAATAAATCATAATGTTCAGGAACAAATTGCGTAATAAAATGTTCAACTGCTTGCATAGTTTTCTCCTATCTAAGTTTAAGAGCTAGAGCTCTTCTTCAAACAAACTTATTATATCATGTTTTGCTGGAGAAAAAAGGATTGGACGGCGATTTCCAAAACTTTCTTCCTTCTAATAGTCTACAGTGGGTAGACCTTGCGAAATTCTTCTAAAACAACCTTGCTTTCAGGTGTAAAAGTCAGTCCTACTTCTTTCAGCCACTCGGCGAAACAATTCTCATGAACCTGACGCCAATAGGTAAGTGATTTGTCTCCCTCACCTTCCTTATAGGCATGTTCAGCTGACACTCGATTGAAGGATTCAACAGAAACCTTTGTAATTTCGACAATACAGACAGCCTGATTTTGACTGTCTAAAATGACATCAAAGGTCCCTTCTTGAGGAAGAGACTCGGCTTCTAGTGCATAGAGGTCGTAGGCTGAGGCTGTTGCAGTCTTTTCGCCTTTTAAAACCAAATCTGCTAAAAGATCTGGTTCCACTCCAAAAGCCCAAGCATCGATTTCATCTCCTATAGAGGGGTTAATTTTCTTGTAGTCATTCCACATTTCTTGCGGTGTCATGGGTGCTCCTTTGTAATTTTTTACTTTCTTCTTTTATGTGTTTAAGATGATCTGGATGGTCAATCTCTAAATTAAAAATCTCTGGAATAGAACTATAGTGGATAATGCATTCGATACCCATCTGATTCATTTTTTTGTATGAAAGAAGTATTCAGATAGCCTGCTACAGCAAAATCAATCTTTTCCATCCTTGCTTTATCCTGCATCTGTATTAACATATCTAACATAATTGGACTTTCCATATCATGCCATTGACTGTTTCTCACAGTGGCAAAAACAAAAGAAGTCAAATCATTCATTCCAACTACAATCTTTGAAATATCAGCTTCCAGTATGCTGTCCAAGTCAAAATATGCTGACGGTAATTCAATCATCGTGGCAATTTTCCCAGTAAAACCCTGCTGACGCAATACTGTAATAGCTTGCTTTAACTGCTCAGCATCATTGACAAAAGGAAAGATAACAGATAGATTGGGATTGTTTTGATAAACTTCTGTAACGACATGTGCTTCAGCCTGAAATTCATCCGGACACGCCAGCAAACGCCTCGTTCCTCTATATCCAAACAAGGGATGATTTTCATCAAAATACTCTTTAGTCCCCTTTAGACAATTAGCTTCTGTATTCGTTAATTCAGAAAAACGATACCAAACTTCCTTACCTGAGTACAGGGAGCAAATAGTATCAAGATAATCTTTCACAAATTTCTGGCAACTTGGTAGTAGTATGTTTTGGTTGAGTTCTCTCAACAAGTATTCCCCACGAATCATTCCAATGTGGTGAAATAGTTGTGGGTAAACTTTTCATCAAGTTTTTCGCCACTAAGAGCAAGTTGGTTTTTCATCATTCACCTCGTCTTAAAAGATACAATATCAGATATCACTACATGAAACTTTCCTCTAGTTCAAAAGCTTCATAAGGTTCAACTAACTCATATCCTAAAAATTCTGCTACTTTTTTTGAAGCCTCGTTATGAGCATCCCAAAGTGGAAACATATCTCTATTTAAACTCTCTAGAATCATTGCAGCACCAAGCTTTTTAGCAAATCCATTTCCTTGTTCGTTTGGTCTAGTTGCAACTTCCACTTCAACTGCTCCACGGTAAACTAACCCTGAGGAAATCCCAGCAATCAGTTCATTATTTTTAAGAATCACAAAGCCAAATCCACCTTTTAAAACAAAATCCTGATAGGACTCAAAATCCCCCTGTAAATCTTGTGACCATTCTTCCTCAGAAAAGCAGTTATAAATATGATTATCAATAGGCACAATATTGTAACCTTCCTCTAAATGAGTAACTAGATTATTTAAAAATTCAACTTGAAAATTTGCCTTATCTTTAAAAGAATAGCGAGTAAAAGAATTTAGCCCCACTTTCCGATGCAGAAAATCTTGCCAATTGGTATTTTCTGAAATAATAATCTTATAATCTAAACCATATTTCCTAACAAAATCTTCCCAAAATCTGGAATCCAACTCCCCTGCTAGGTATAGAAAATTCCCAACATCATAAAAGCTTGTTGTCCTATCACTGTTTCGGTAGACAGTTCCGATTTGAGATTTAAGACCATAGAGAACCATATTTTTCTTCCATGTTTTAAATAGTTCCATTATCCCCCTACTTCACCTTCCAATTCATATACAAGGTCTTGTCCAATTCTGGAAATCCTAATAATTCAGACTTAACCTTCAAGACTAATGGTGATGCATTTTCTTCTGTGATCTCTTGAATATCCATCCAACTCCTCCTACTTCAAAGACCAGCCGCCATCTATTGTCAGAATTTGTCCCTGCATGGCAGAGGACTTTCCACTGGCCAAAAAGAGACTGACTTCTGCCACTTCTTCTGACTCAATCCAGCGCTTGATTGGCGTTTCACTAGCCACCCAGTCCGCTAAACCACCTGGCTCAAAATCTGCAGCGGTCATAGCTGTCTTGACTGCTCCTGGAGCGATACCAAAGACCTGAATTCCAGTTTCAGCATAGTCTAGAGCCAACTGCTTGGTGAAGCCAGCCAAGGCGTGCTTCGAAGAAGTATAGGCGTGTCCACCGCCACCTGCTAGGCTAGAAGCAATGGAGCACATATTGATAATGGATCCTTTTTTATTCTCCAACATTTTGGTCAAATAATACCGAGTCAACTCTACTGGAGTAACGTAGTTGATTTCAAAAATCTCTTGAATTTCCTGCGCTGATTGTTCCAATAGGGGTTTGTAATCATCCAAAACTCCAGCAGTATTGCACAAAACATCAACCTGAGGACACCAATCAAAAATAGGCTCCAAGTTCAAGGTCAAATCTCTCTGTAAAAAGTGGAAATCACCCTCTAAGAGTGGATTTTCACCTTGGTCAACTCCATAAACTTGATAGTCCTTCTCTAAAAAAAGTCGAGCCTGAGCCAGGCCGATCCCTGAACTCACTCCCGTAATCAATACACGTCTAGTCATGCACTTCTACCCAATCTATCGCCAAAACATCACAAGGAGTTGGGCTCCACATAGAAAAACCTTCTCCTTTGCCTGATACGTTAATCAAAAAATAAGGAGTAACCTCTAGAGCCACACCATTTTGCTCGATAGTGTCAAAAAGTTGGACATAGTTTTCCGCACCTCCCCAACCAGTACGTACATATTTTTTCTTAGCCTTTAACCCAGGCAGAATTTCTTCAAATGTCATGTTTTTCTCCTTTAATTCTAAATTCTTCATTTAATTATAACAAAAAACCGTTGTGCAACGGCTTTTTGACTGTGATTTATTTACATCTGCTTCTACTTACGGTAAATTATTCCCTGCAGCAAGATAAATTTCATACCATTCTTTTCTTGTTAAGCTAAAGTTTCCCGCTTGGCTAACTTCTCTCAAGTGCTTAGGATTTGTTGTACCTACGACTGCCTGCATTTTTGCTGGATAACGCAATATCCAAGAAATGGCAATAGTTGAAGAGGTTACTCCATATTTAATAGCTAAACGATCAAGTACTTGATTTAAAGCTTGAAATTTCTCATTTCCAACAAAATTCCCTTTAAAATACCCGAATTGTAAGACAGACCATGCTTGAATGACCACATCGTGTAATTTGCAATATTCAAAAATGCTGCCATCTCGCATAGTTGCTTGACTACCTTCCATATTAACATGAAAACCTGATTCGAATCCTGGAGTAAAAGCCGCACTCAATTGTAGCTGATTAACAGCTAACGGCTGCTTGACATCTTTTTTAAGCAACTCCATCATCATAGGATTTTGATTAGAAACTCCAAAATTTCGAACCTTACCTTGTTTATAAAGGAGATCAAAGGCTTCTGCTACTTGGTCAGATTCCATCAAAGCATCTGGTCGATGAAGAAGCAAGCTATCTAGATGATCAATCTTCAATCTTTGCAAAATTCCGTCAACTGATTTTATAATATAGTCCTTAGAAAAATCAAAATAGGTAAATTCTTCCATGCGAATGCCACATTTGGACTGTATCCACATCTTTTCTCTTAAATCTGGACGATTTTTTAAGACAAGACCTAACAGTTCTTCACAACGACCACGACCATAAATATCAGCCAAGTCAAAAGCATTGATTCCAACAGAAAGTGCTGTTTCTACAAGCTCTTCAACTTCTTTTACAGACTTATCTTTTATTCTCATCATTCCGAGAACAATTTCTGATAATTCTTTGTTATCTTGACCAAGAGTTATGTATCTCATCAAATTTTTCTCCTTAAATTTCTAACATTCTTCCCTTCATTATAACAAAAAACCGCTTTAAAACGGCTTTTTTGACTATATTTCACTCCATTTTATCTTCTTGAACCCACGGAACAAGAGAAAAATGCCAATAAAAAGAACAGATAAAGGAATAATCTTTGTAAGAAAAACATTTGAAATTCCCATCCACTCATAATAACGGAGCAGAGAGCCTACAACAAGATGGGCAATAATCATACTAACAAATGGACGAAAAATCGGTTCTTTCCAATTCCAAAATACTGATGACTAGGGAAATCGTAAAGACAGACAAACTATCCCAGGGAGCCGGAAGATAAAAGGCTCCTTCTTGAATGAAATTTGCCATTCCTACATATCCCAGAACAACTAGCAGAACAAGAATCCCAACGACAATATAGGTGCCAATTTTCATTTTAGGAGAATCTTGGACTAAGCCCCAACGTAAGATTGTGGCCACAAGAGCAAATCCAATCAGAAAAAGAAGAAGTTGCCCTAAAAAAGTAAGCAAATTGACTGTTAAGAGAGGACCTTTAGAAAAATCACCCAGTAGATGATAGTAACGTAATATCGCTAGGACAAAAATTGGCGTCAAAAGGGACTCCTTGATAGAACTGCGTGGTGCTTCCTTGAGAATCTCTTTCATTATTTTTTTTAGGATTCTTACCTAATAATCCTCTGCACTCATGCCATCTCGTTCTGCTTCTGAGAAATCTAGCATTATCAAATAAATCTGCTCTCTGAGATAGTCTTCATCATAGAGAAATCCAGCAAGATTAAAACTATCCCACAGTTCCTCAAAATACTGCTGATTCTCCTCAGAAAACTCATGCAACAAAGCGCTTGTTTCTTCATAATACTTCATTTTCTTCATGGTTTAACCCCCATTCTTAATTCCTTCTACTTTTTGACTCAAATCGTCCCATTGTTGCCAAAAGACCGAGACACGCTCTTCTCCTTCTTTAGTTAACGAAAAATACTTCCGATCTGGACCATCTGGCGATGGGCGCATGTCGCCTCTTATCCATTGATTTTTTTCTAACTTTTGCAACAAAGGATAAATAGTTCCTGGAACGATAGTATCAAATCCAGCCTCTCGCAAAGTCTGAACCAACTCATAACCATACCGCTCTTTTGACCAATCATATCCAAGACACAACCTTCAAGAATACCTTTTAATAGCTGAGTTTCCTTCATCCCTTCCCCCTTCTATCTATTTTGTAATACCTACTAGTAGCTTCATCTATAATATACCACTTTCACACTAGTTTGTAAAGCATAATAGTTAATACTCTTCGAAAATCTCTTCAAACAACGTCAGCGTCGCCTTACCGTATGTATATGTAACTGACTTTGTCAGTTTCATCTACAACCTCAAAGCAGTGCTTTGAGCAACCTGCGGCTAGTTTCCTAGTTTGCTCTTTGATTTTCATTGAGTATAAACAAAAAACAGAACTAGCCTGAACTAGTCCTGTCTCTTTTTATCCAATCACACTTCCGTTTGGTACAGCTGGATCAACTGTGAGAAGGGTTAATTTTCCATCATGTTCAGCTGAGAGGATCATCCCTTGACTGACATATTTCTTCATCATCTTACGAGGTTTGAGGTTAGCAACGATTTGGACTTTCTGGCCGACCAATTCTTGTTCGTTTGGATAGTATTTTGCAATTCCTGAAAGAATTTGACGATCTTCTCCATCACCTGCATCTAGGCGGAATTGAAGCAACTTATCTGAACCTTCTACTTTAGACACTTCTTTGACTTCTGCGACACGGATTTCAACCTTGTCAAAGTCTTCAAACTTGATTTCATCCTTGTTTAGTTTGAGTTCGACTTCGTCTGGATTCCATTCTTTTTCGACTGCTGGTTTATTGCCTTCCATTTGTTCCTTGATATAGGCGATTTCTTCTTCCATATCCAGACGTGGGAAGATTGGTGTTCCTTTGGCAACTACAGTCACATCTGCTGGGAAGTCAGCCAAGCTCAAATTCTCAAGGCTTGCTACTTCTTCCAAGCCAAGTTGAGTCAAGACCGCGCGACTGGTTTCCATCATAAATGGCTCAATCAAGTGAGCTACAACACGCAGGCTGGCTGCCAAGTGGCTCATGACACTTGCCAATTGATCACGGAGTGCTTCATCTTTTGCCAAGACCCATGGAGCTGTCTCGTCGATGTATTTGTTAGTACGAGAGATAAGAGTCCAGACTGCTTCAAGCGCACGTGGGTAGTCAACTGCTTCCATGTGTGTATGGTAGTCAGCAATTGATTCAGAAGCTACTTGAGCAAGAGCATGGTCAAATTCTGTCACGCCCTCTTCATAGGCAGGAATTTGTCCATCAAAGTACTTGTTAATCATAGAAACCGTACGGTTGAGGAGGTTTCCAAGGTCATTGGCTAATTCATAGTTGATACGGCCAACATAGTCTTCAGGAGTGAAGGTTCCGTCTGAACCAACTGGAAGGCTACGCATGAGGTAGTAACGAAGTGGATCTAGTCCAAAACGCTCTATCAACATTTCAGGATAGACAACATTCCCTTTAGATTTAGACATCTTTCCGTCTTTCATGACAAACCAACCATGACCAATCAAACGTTCTGGCAATTTGATATCCAACATCATAAGAAGGATTGGCCAGTAGATTGAGTGAAAACGAAGGATGTCTTTTCCAACCATATGGAAGACTGTTCCGTTCCAGAACTTGTCAAAGTTAGCGTGTTCGTCTTGATCGTAGCCAAGAGCTGTCACATAGTTGAGTAGAGCATCAAACCAAACATAGACAACGTGTTTTGGATTTGATGGGACTGGTACACCCCAGGTAAATGTGGTACGAGATACCGCCAAATCCTCTAAACCTGGCTCAATGAAGTTGCGCAGCATTTCATTCAGACGGCCATCTGGAGTGATAAATTCAGGATGGGACTTGAAAAATTCGACCAAACGGTCTTGGTACTTGCTAAGACGAAGGAAATATGATTCTTCAGATACCCATTCAACCTCGTGTCCTGATGGAGCAATACCACCAGTTACATTTCCAGCTTCATCACGGAAAACTTCCGCAAGCTGGCTTTCTGTAAAGAATTCCTCATCTGAGACTGAATACCAACCAGAGTATTCACCCAAATAGATATCATCTTGAGCAAGTAAGCGCTCAAAGACCTGTGCGACAACTTTTTCATGGTAGTCATCAGTTGTACGGATAAATTTATCGTATGAGATATCTAGTAATTGCCAGAGTTCTTTGACTCCAACTGCCATCCCATCAACATAAGCTTGAGGTGTAATGCCAGCTTCTTCTGCTTTCTGCTGGATTTTCTGACCATGCTCATCAAGACCTGTCAGATAAAAGACATCGTAACCCATCAGGCGTTTGTAACGGGCTAGGACATCACAGGCGATGGTTGTGTAGGCAGAACCAATATGAAGTTTACCAGATGGATAGTAAATCGGCGTTGTAATATAAAAATTCTTTTCAGACATAATTTTTCCTTTCCAGGCAAATGAAACCTGTTTTTCTAACACTTCATTATATCACATTTTTTAAGGATTTTCGATAGGGAAATCCATACAAAAAACAAGATAGACGAGTGTCCATCTTGTTTATTCTATTCATAACGAAGGGCTTCAATTGGATCAAGTTTCGATGCCTTGTTGGCTGGCAAAACTCCAAAAATCATACCCACGCTAGCCGAAACTGCAAGACTAAATAGGGCAACTGGGATTGATACTCCTACTTCTATACCAGCTATCAATCCTTGCAAGAGTAGACCAGCTATAGCGGTTAAGCCTGTCGCAATGGTTAGACCAATAACTCCACCAAGCAAGGTCAAAATCATGGATTCAATCAAAAACTGAATTAAAATATTGGCACGCGTTGCACCCAAAGCCTTACGGAGACCAATCTCACGGGTACGCTCTGTCACCGAAACAAGCATAATGTTCATAACACCAGTCCCTCCAACAAAGAGGGAAATCCCCGCAATGGCACTAATAATCGTAGTTATAAAACCGAACATTTGTTGAACTTCGTTGAAGGCTTCTGTTGCATCTGCTACCTGATACTCCCCTTGTTGGAGACCTGAAATCTCTGTCATTCTTCTTGCCAACTCTGGCCCCAAAGTCTGGCTCAAGCTAGTATCGTTAACACGAAAGACAATATTTGAAATCTCGTCTGTGTTAAAATTGACCGCAAGAGAAATATTAGTCGTAATTGGTAGTCCTCCGACTCCAAAGGTTTTTGCAGCCTTAGCTTCTTTACTTTCATAGACACCAATAACACGGTAGCTGATTTCATTTACTTCAACAATCTGATTGAGTGCATCTTTTGCTGAACCAAAAAGGCTCTTGGCTAGTTCATCATCTAGGACAATCACACTTGCAAAATCTTTATAATCTTGCTCTCTAAGACCACGACCTTCAATGATTTCATTTTCGACCGCATCCATATAAGTGACATTTCCACCTGTCATGTTAGCGTGTTCGACCTTTTTATCCTTATAGGTTAAGGTAACATTCGTCGAGTTGGTTAAATAGTAGCTATCCACTCCCTTGAGATTAGCAGCTTCCTTGACCCAAGCTTCTTGAGGTTTTGGTGGTTCAACAAAAACTTCCTCTTCTTTCCCAGAAACTGTCAAAGCTGATTGTTTTTGGGTAAAAGAACCATCTTTACTTTTAATTGGCGAGAAAAAAACATGAATATTCTTCTGTGACTTGGTCATGGTTTTATTGACCTGACGAGACATGGAATCACCTAGAGCCATAATCACAACAACTGAGGAAACACCGATAACAATCCCAATCATGGTTAAGAAAGAACGCATCTTGTGGGCCATAATGGATGAAAAGGCAAATTTCAGATTCTGCATCTTAGTTTTCCTCCTTTTCTACTAGACCACTATCAGACGAAATGACACCATCACGAATGACAATCTGACGCTTAGCGTAAGCAGCGATTTCAGGCTCATGCGTAACCATAATGATGGTTTTTCCTTCTTTGTTTAATTCAACTAAAAGCTGCATAATCTGATTTCCAGTTTTAGTATCTAAGGCTCCAGTAGGTTCATCTGCCAAGATAATCGAAGGGTTATTAACCAATGCACGCGCAATGGCA
>CAKMPG010000064.1:0-6996 GCA_927911355.1 Streptococcus mitis
AACACATCGACTTTTCAGCTTCTAAATTCCAAAAACAATTACAAGCAACTTATGACAAGTATGTTGCTATGCGTGAGGAGTTGGGGCGTTCGGATAAACCTCAAACCTTGATGGATATGGCCACTATTTTCGGTCGTTATGAGCGTGCCAATGGACGTTTGGATGATATGGAAGTGTCAGACGAAATCAATGCTTGCTCAGTAGAAATCGAAGTGGATATTGATGGTGTGAAAGAGCCATGGCTCCTCATGTTCAAGAATGAAACTCACAACCACCCAACGGAGATTGAGCCATTTGGTGGGGCGGCTACTTGTATCGGTGGTGCTATTCGTGACCCATTATCAGGTCGCTCATATGTTTACCAAGCTATGCGTATCTCAGGTGCTGGAGATATTACCGCACCGATTTCAGAAACTCGCGCTGGTAAATTGCCACAACAGGTCATTTCTAAGACAGCTGCTCATGGTTATTCTTCTTACGGAAACCAGATTGGGCTTGCAACAACCTACGTTCGTGAGTACTTCCACCCAGGTTTCGTTGCTAAGCGTATGGAGCTAGGTGCTGTTGTCGGTGCAGCTCCTAAGGGCAATGTTGTCCGTGAAAAACCGGAAGCGGGAGACGTGATTATCCTCCTCGGTGGTAAGACTGGACGTGACGGTGTCGGTGGTGCGACAGGTTCTTCTAAGGTTCAAACAGTTGAGTCTGTAGAGACTGCTGGAGCTGAGGTTCAAAAAGGAAATGCTATCGAAGAACGTAAGATTCAACGTCTTTTCCGTAATGGTGAAGTGACACGTCTGATCAAAAAATCAAATGACTTTTGGTGCTGGTGGTGTCTGTGTAGCTATTGGTGAATTAGCAGACGGTCTTGAAATCGACCTCAACAAGGTGCCTCTTAAATACCAGGGCTTGAATGGTACCGAAATTGCCATCTCTGAATCTCAAGAACGGATGGCAGTCGTGGTTCGTCCTGAGGATGTAGATGCATTCGTTGTTGAATGTAACAAAGAAAATATTGATGCTGTTGTGGTTGCGACAGTGACGGAAAAACCAAATCTAGTCATGCACTGGAATGGTGAAACAATTGTCGACTTAGAACGTCGTTTCCTTGATACCAATGGTGTGCGCGTGGTCGTTGATGCAAAGGTGGTGGACAAGGATGTCAAGCTTCCAGAAGAACGTCAAACATCTGCTGACACACTTGAAGCAGATACCCTTACGGTTCTATCTGACCTCAACCATGCGAGTCAAAAAGGATTACAGACTATCTTTGACTGCTCTGTTGGACGCTCAACGGTCAATCACCCACTTGGTGGTCGTCACCAACTCACACCAACTGAGGCATCTGTGCAGAAATTACCAGTTCAACACGGTGTGACTCATACTGCGTCAGTCATGGCTCAAGGATTCAACCCATATGTAGCTGAATGGTCTCCATACCACGGTGCTGCCTATGCGGTGATCGAAGCAACTGCTCGTTTGGTTGCTGCTGGTGCAAACTGGTCTAAGGCTCGTTTCTCTTACCAAGAGTATTTCGAGCGCATGGATAAACAAGCTGAGCGTTTTGGTCAGCCAGTAGCAGCTCTCCTAGGCTCTATCGAAGCTCAGATTCAGCTTGGCTTGCCATCTATCGGTGGTAAGGACTCCATGTCTGGTACCTTTGAAGAATTGACGGTGCCACCAACCTTGGTTGCCTTTGGTGTGACAACAGCAGATAGCCGTAAGGTGCTTTCTCCCGAGTTCAAGACTGCTGGGGAAAATATTTATTACATTCCAGGTCAAGCATTGGCTCAAGAGATTGACTTCGATCTTATCAAATCTAACTTCGCTCAATTTGAAGCCCTTCAAAAGGCTTACAAAGTAACATCTGCATCAGCTGTTAAATACGGTGGTGTCGTTGAAAGCTTGGCTCTTGCTACCTTTGGAAATCATATCGGTGCAGAAGTAACCTTGCCTGAACTTAAAACAGCTTTGACAGCTCAATTAGGCGGATTTATCTTCACATCACCTGAAGAAATCGCTGGAGTAGAGAAGATTGGTCAAACGAAAGTAGACTTTACACTGACTGTAAACGGTGTGAAGCTAGATGGACACAAGCTTGACAGTGCCTTCCAAGGCAAATTGGAAGAAGTTTACCCAACTGAATTTGCTCAAGCTAAAGAACTGGACGAAGTTCCAGCTATCGCTTCTGACGCAGTCGTCCAAGCCAAGGAAACTATTGAAAAACCGGTGGTTTACATCCCAGTCTTCCCGGGCACCAACTCGGAATATGATTCAGCTAAGGCATTTGAAAAAGAAGGCGCAGAGGTCAACTTGGTGCCATTTGTGACCTTGAATGAAGAGGCTATTGTCAAGTCAGTTGAAACTATGGTTGACAACATCAGTAAAGCTAACATTCTCTTCTTTGCAGGTGGCTTCTCAGCTGCGGACAACCAGATGGTTCAGCTAAGTTTATTGTCAATATCCTGCTCAATGAAAAGTGCGTGCAGCTATTGATAGTTTTATCGCTCGTGGTGGCTTGATTATCGGTATCTGTAATGGATTTCAGGCTTTGGTCAAATCAGGTCTTCTTCCATACGGGAACTTCGAAGATGCCAGCAGTACGAGCCCAACCCTCTTCTACAATGATGCCAACCAACACGTGGCCAAGATGGTGGAAACTCGGATTGCCAATACCAACTCGCCATGGTTGGCTGGAGTAGAAGTGGGCGATATCCACGCTATTCCTGTTTCGCACGGTGAAGGGAAGTTTGTCGTGACGGCTGAGGAATTTGCGGAGCTCCGTGACGATGGTCAAATCTTTAGCCAATACGTTGACTTTGATGGAAAACCAAGTATGGACTCTAAGTACAATCCGAATGGTTCTGTCCATGCCATCGAAGGAATTACCAGCAAGAATGGTCAAATCATCGGTAAGATGGGCCACTCAGAACGTTATGAGGAAGGTCTTTTCCAAAATATCCCAGGAAATAAAGACCAGCACCTGTTTGCGTCGGCGGTTAAATACTTTACTGGAAAATAAGACTTACAGATTTTCTAATAGATAGTATCAGTAATGTAAAAGTCATGTAGATTTAGCTCTTGGTGCTACACAAATAAAAATTAGGTATATAAAATGACATACGAAGTAAAATCTCTTAATGAAGAATGTGGTGTTTTCGGTATCTGGGGACATCCAGATGCTGCTAAATTGACCTATTTTGGTCTCCATAGTCTTCAGCACCGTGGTCAGGAGGGGGCAGGAATCCTCTCCAATGATCAGGGACAATTGAAGCGCCATCGTGACATGGGACTTTTATCAGAAGTCTTCAGAAATCCTGCTAATTTGGATAAATTGACGGGAACTGGTGCGATTGGGCATGTGCGTTATGCGACTGCTGGCGAAGCTTCTGTAGATAACATCCAGCCCTTCCTCTTCCGTTTTCATGATATGCAGTTTGGCTTGGCTCATAATGGAAATCTGACCAATGCTGCCTCTCTCAAGAAAGAATTGGAACAAAGAGGAGCGATTTTCAGTGCGACTTCGGACTCTGAAATCTTGGCCCACCTCATTCGTCGCAGTCACAATCCGAACTTGATGGGAAAAATCAAGGAAGCGCTCAACCTTGTCAAAGGTGGTTTTGCCTATATCTTGCTGTTTGAGGACAAGTTGATTGCGGCTCTTGACCCCAATGGTTTCCGTCCGCTTTCTATCGGGAAAATGGCTAACGGAGCGGTGGTTGTTTCCTCTGAAACCTGTGCTTTTGAGGTTATTGGTGCTGAATGGATTCGTGATTTGAAGCCAGGTGAGATTGTGATCATTGATGACAAGGGCATCCAGTATGATAGCTATACAGATGATACTCAGTTAGCAATCTGTTCTATGGAGTATATCTATTTTGCTCGCCCTGATTCTAACATTCATGGTGTCAATGTCCATACGGCACGTAAACGTATGGGTGCCCAATTGGCGCGTGAATTCAAGCATGAGGCGGATATTGTAGTCGGTGTGCCCAATTCTTCCCTAAGCGCGGCTATGGGATTTGCGGAAGAGTCTGGGCTACCAAATGAAATGGGCCTCATCAAGAACCAATACACCCAACGTACCTTTATCCAACCGACTCAAGAATTGCGGGAGCAAGGGGTACGGATGAAACTGTCTGCTGTTTCAGGCGTTGTAAAAGGCAAGCGTGTGGTTATGATTGATGACTCTATTGTACGTGGAACAACCTCTCGTCGTATCGTTCAGCTCTTGAAAGAAGCGGGTGCAACTGAGGTTCACGTTGCTATTGGCAGTCCAGCACTAGCTTATCCATGTTTCTACGGGATTGATATCCAGACCCGTCAGGAGCTGATTGCGGCTAATCATACGGTCGAAGAAACTCGTCAAATCATTGGAGCGGACAGTCTGACATACCTTTCTGTTGAAGGTTTGATTGAGTCGATTGGGATTGAAACAGATGCGCCAAATGGCGGTCTCTGTGTCGCTTACTTTGACGGTGACTACCCAACACCTCTCTATGACTATGAAGAAGATTATCGTAGAAGTTTGGAAGAAAAGACCAGTTTTTACAAATAGATGACAGATTTTCCATTAAAAAAAAGTAACAAATAGATGACAAATAAGAATGCTTATGCCCCACGTCTCACTACTGACTAAAAGCTAAAGCATTTGTCAGTAGACGCTTTCTCCTATGGGACCAAAGCTAGAGACCTGACTAGTATTTTTAGATAAAATAATTGTTTATCTAAAAATATGTCGCAGTCTTTCCCAAAAAAAGAAAAGGAAAAATAAAATGGCAAATAAAAATGCGTACGCTCAATCTGGTGTGGATGTTGAAGCGGGTTATGAAGTTGTTGAACGGATTAAAAAGCACGTGGCTCGTACGGAGCGTGCAGGTGTCATGGGAGCTCTGGGTGGCTTTGGTGGTATGTTTGACCTTTCAAAGACTGGGGTTAAAGAACCCGTCTTGATTTCAGGAACTGATGGTGTCGGAACCAAGCTCATGCTGGCTATCAAGTACGACAAGCACGATACCATCGGTCAGGACTGTGTAGCCATGTGTGTCAATGATATCATCGCTGCGGGTGCGGAACCCCTCTATTTCCTCGACTATGTGGCAACTGGCAAGAATGAACCAGCTAAGCTAGAACAAGTGGTTGCTGGTGTAGCAGAAGGTTGTGTGCAGGCTGGAGCAGCCCTCATCGGTGGGGAAACGGCTGAAATGCCTGGCATGTACGGCGAAGATGACTATGACTTGGCTGGTTTTGCGGTCGGTGTGGCTGAAAAATCTCAAATCATTGACGGTTCAAAGGTGGCAGAAGGAGATATTCTTCTCGGACTTGCTTCAAGTGGGATTCATTCCAATGGTTACTCTCTCGTCCGTCGTGTCTTTTCGGACTACACAGGTGAGGAAGTTTTGCCAGAATTGGAAGGCAAGCAACTCAAGGCAGTCCTTCTTGAACCGACTCGTATCTATGTCAAGGCTGTTTTGCCACTCATCAAGGAAGAGTTGGTCAACGGTATTGCCCACATCACTGGTGGTGGCTTTATCGAAAATGTCCCTCGTATGTTTGCAGCTGACTTGGCTGCTGAGATTGAAGAAGACAAGGTTCCCGTGCTTCCAATTTTCAAAGCCCTTGAAAAATACGGTCAGATCAAACATGAGGAAATGTTTGAAATCTTCAATATGGGTGTGGGGCTTATGCTGGCAGTTAGCCCTGAAAATGTAAGTCGTGTCAAGGAATTGTTGGATGAACCAGTCTATGAAATTGGTCGTATCGTCAAGAAAGAAAACGAAAGTGTCATCATCAAATGAAAAAAATAGCGGTTTTTGCCTCTGGTAATGGCTCAAATTTTCAGGTGATTGCTGAAGAATTTCCAGTAGAGTTTGTCTTTTCAGACCATCGTGACGCCTATGTGCTCGAACGTGCAGACAAACTCGGTGTTCTGTCCTATGCTTTTGAACTCAAGGAGTTTGAGAGTAAGGCAGACTACGAAGCAGCACTTGTGGAGCTCTTGGAAGAACATCAGATTGACTTGGTTTGTCTAGCAGGCTACATGAAAATCGTTGGGCCAACCTTATTGGCGGCTTATGAAGGTCGGATTGTCAACATTCATCCAGCCTACCTGCCAGAATTTCCAGGAGCTCATGGGATTGAGGATGCTTGGAATGCTGGCGTTGCTGAGAGCGGCGTGACCATTCATTGGGTGGATTCAGGTGTGGATACAGGAAAGGTTATCAAACAAGTGCGTGTGCCACGACTAGCTGATGATACGATTGACAGTTTTGAAACTCGGATTCATGAGGCAGAGTACAAGTTGTATCCGGAGGTGCTGGATAGTTTGGGAGTGGAGAGGAAGAAATGAATATTGACCACTACTATATGGAGTTAAAGAATAAGTTATCTAACAGACCAACCCTACTGGATAATACTAATGATTTTCTTTTTGTTTTAGTAAATACAGTGAAAGCTATGATAGAAAATACTGATAAAAGTCAGCTTTCAGAGTTAGATAAAATTTTAGATAGTGTCACAAGTCAAGAATTAAAACTTGCCTATGATTTCTGTCAAGGGAGATTCGGTCAAGCGGGTTTTTCTTATCGTAGGCACCCGAATTATTTTTATTTGTCCAGTTTAATTGCGACTTTTCCAGAATTTGAGTTGTCTAAAGCAGACCGAGATTATCTCAAAGGAATCATAAATTTTGATAACTACCTT
This sequence comes from Streptococcus mitis, assembly GCA_927911355.1. Lineage (GTDB taxonomy): Bacteria > Bacillota > Bacilli > Lactobacillales > Streptococcaceae > Streptococcus > Streptococcus mitis_DD. The sequence goes on from CAKMPG010000064.1 coordinate 6,700, forward strand.
TTATATGAGTTGGATTAGTCTTTAATCACCTCAAAATCCTATTTATTCAAAAGGAGCAAAAATGATTGAGATAAAATTAGTAGATGAGAGCAGTTTTCAGGCAGTGCTGGATTTGAAAATATCTGAAGCTGATGAACGAGCACGTTTCGTGTCTCCAAATGTACGCTCTCATCTACTAATTTTATCTCAATCATTTTTGCTCCTTTTGAATAAATAGGATTTTGAGGTGATTAAAGACTAATCCAACTCATATAAAAGGTAGTTATCAAAATTTATGATTCCTTTGAGATAATCTCG
>CAKMPG010000065.1:0-2616 GCA_927911355.1 Streptococcus mitis
TTGGAAAGTGTTTGGAAGTATGAAAGTGCGACCGAAACAAATATCGTGGATGTCTATATCCGTTATCTACGTAGCAAGCTTGATGTAAAAAGGTCAAAAAAGCTACATTAAAACCGTGCGTGGTGTCGGTTACACCATGCAAGAATAGAAAAGCAGTTGCAGTTATGTAACTGCTTTTTTGAGGGGTGTTCTATATATTGACATGCGATTTTGTATTTGCTACAATCAGCTATGGAGGATAAGTCTAATGAAAATCATAAAAAAAATTGATGCAAATTGCATTAGCAGTCTTTTTCTTCGGTTTGCTAGCAACAAGTGCAGTACTGGCGGATGATGCTGATTCAGAAGGCTGGCAATTTGTCCAAGAAAATGGTAGAACCTACTACAAGAAGGGTGAGATCAAAGAAAAGGCCTGGCGAGTTATTGATGGCAAGACCTATTATTTTGATTATGTATCAGGAGAAATGGTTGTCGGCTGGCAATATATCCCGTTTCCATCTAAAGGTAGTACAATTGGTCCTTACCCAAATGGTTTAAGATTAGAATCTATGCCAATGCCACAATGGTATTACTTTGGTCAAGATGGGGTTCTTCAAGAATTTGTTGGCAAGCAAGTTTTAGAGGCAAAAACTGCTACAAATACCAACAAACATCATGGGGAACAATATGATAGTTCAGCAGAGAAACGAGTCTATTATTTTGAAGATCAACGTAGTTATCATACTTTAAAAACTGGTTGGATTTCTGACGAAGGACATTGGTATTATTTACAGAAGGATAGTGGCTTTGATGCTCGTATCGACAGTTTGACGCTTGGGGAGCTAGTGCGTGGTTGGACCAATGATAACTCAACTTGGTACTATCTAGATCCAATAACTGCTACAATGCAAACTGGTTGGAAACAACTTGGCAATAAGTGGTACTACTTCCGTTCATCAGGTGCAATGGCAACTGGCTGGTATCAAGAAGGCTCAACTTGGTATTATTTAGACCAGTCAAATGGTGATATGAAAATTGGCTGGCAATACCTCGGTAACAAGTGGTACTATCTCCGTTCATCAGGAACTATGGCAACTGGCTGGTTCCAGGTCGGTAGTAAATGGTACTACGCTTATAGCTCAGGTGCCTTGGCAGTGAATACGACCGTAGATGGCTATTCTGTCAATTATAATGGCGAATGGGTTCAATAATGAAAGAGGCGATTGTGAATGGAAACAATCGCTTTTTTTGTGAAAATATAATAAAATAGATAGGAGAGAATAAATACTTGTAGGAAAAAATGGGACGGCTTTTTCGTCTAGCAAAAGGAAAAAATGACAAAAAAAAGTTGGTGTCGGTCAGGCACATAGTAAGATTATTTTAATAGGGGAGCATGCGGTCGTTTACGGTTATCCTGCTATTTCCTTGCCTCTTTTGGAGGTGGAGGTGACTTGTAAGGTGGTCCCTGCTGAAAGTCCTTGGCGTCTCTATGAGGAGGATACCTTGTCCATGGCAGTTTATGCTTCTCTGGAGTATTTGAATATCAAAGAAGCCTGCATTCGCTGTGAGATTGACTCGGCTATTCCTGAAAAACGGGGAATGGGTTCGTCAGCTGCTATCAGCATAGCAGCCATTCGTGCGGTATTTGACTATTATGAGGCTGATCTGCCTCATGATGTACTAGAAATCTTGGTTAATCGGGCTGAGATGATTGCCCATATGAATCCAAGTGGTTTGGATGCTAAGACCTGTCTCAGTGACCAGCCTATTCGCTTTATCAAGAACGTAGGATTACAGAGCTTGAGATGAATCTATCTGCCTATTTGGTCATTGCAGATACGGGCGTTTATGGTCACACTCGTGAAGCCATCCAAGTGGTTCAAAACATGGGCAAGGATGCCCTGCCGTTTTTGCATGCCTTGGGAGAATTGACCCAGCAGGCAGAAGAAGCGATTTCACGAAAAGATGCTGAAGGACTGGGACAAATCCTTAGTCAAGCGCATTTACATCTAAAAGAAATTGGTGTTAGTAGCCCTGAGGCGGATTCTCTAGTTGAAACGGCTCTTAGCATGGTGCTCTGGGTGCCAAGATGAGCGGTGGTGGGCTAGGAGGCTGTATCATAGCCTTGGCAACCAATTTGACTCAAGCTCAAGAACTAGCAGAAAGATTAGAAGAGAAAGGAGCTGTTCAGACATGGATAGAGAGCCTGTAACAGTACGTTCCTACGCAAATATTGCCATTATCAAATACTGGGGAAAGAAAAAAGAAAAAGAGATGGTGCCTGCTACTAGCAGTATTTCTCTGACTTTAGAAAATATGTATACGGAGACGACTTTGTCACCTCTACCGACGGATGCGACAGCTGATGTCTTTTATATCAATGGTCAGATACAAAATGAGTCTGAGCATGCCAAGATGAGTAAGATTATTGACCGTTACCGTCCAGCTGGTGAGGGTTTTGTTCGTATCGATACTCAAAACAACATGCCTACCGCGGCGGGCCTGTCCTCAAGTTCTAGTGGTTTGTCTGCCTTGGTCAAGGCTTGCAATGCCTATTTCCAGCTTGGGTTGGATAGAAGTCAGTTTGGCGCAGGAAGCTAAGTTTGCCTCAGGTTCTTCCTCTCGGAGTTTTTATGG
>CAKMPG010000066.1:0-4237 GCA_927911355.1 Streptococcus mitis
CTTCGCCGACCTTTTCTTCGTTGTTTCCATTTCCATAGACCACCTGTCCCAGCGGTTTTTGGTCATCAGAGAGGAAGGTACGGCCCTGATGGTTTTCAAATCCATAATAGGGTTCATTGAAATCTTCATTGTGAATCTTGATGTCCCCGATAAAACGGTTGTTGGTCTGATTGAGGGTATAATGTCCCATGACCCCTAGCCCCTTCGATACGTTTGCCTGAAGCTTCAATATAGTATTGACCCAATAGTTGGAAACCACCGCAGATAGCCAGAATCACACCGTCGTTTTTGGATGTAGTTGTCAATGCTCTCTTTTTTAGCAGGTAGGTCGTCTGCAATGATGACTCTGTTCAAAAGTCTTGACCCCCACCGAAAAAGGCGATATCATAGTGGTTTTCATCAAAATCATCATGGAGAGAAACGATGTCAACCGTCACATGAGCCCCTAGTTTTTCAGCCACATACTTGAGCATGAGGATGTTTCCATTGTCCCCGTAGGTATTCATGAGGTTTCCGTAGAGGTGGGCAATATTGAGCTGATAAGGGTAATTGCCAGCTTTTGAGGAAAGTGAAGTATAAACCATTAGTTCATCTCCTTTCTAACAATCTGACGACTAGCCAGCAGTTCACGGAATTCAAGCATAGCAGTATAGGTAGCCAGGATATAGGCATGCTTGCAGTCTTGATTCTCAATGGTCTTAAGAACTTGTTCCAGATTACTTGTCTCAGTGATTTTTTCAGCTGGATAGCCTGTTACTCGGAGGCGACGTGCAATTTCAGAATGGCGAACACCGCCAGCATTGATTTCAGGAATGTCCATCTCAGTGATTTGTTCAAAATCAGCATCCCAGATCCAGCTGGTATCAATTCCATCTGCATAGTTGGCATTTAGGAGAACAGATAGACTAAATGGATAAGGTGCTAGTTTAATCATTTCGATAGCTTGGGTCGCACCGACTGGATTTTTAATCAAGACGAGGGTGCATTCCTTGTCCCCGATATGGAAGGTTTCCTGGCGTCCAAAGACTGCACGGCTCTTATCAAATCCCTGCTTGATGAGTTGTGAATCTGCGCCGAGGAAACGGGCGATGGCAACCGCTGCTAGGGCGTTGTAGATATTGTAGAGTCCACCGATTTGGATACCATATTCTTGTCCGTCAATGACAAAGCGAGAGCGATTGTTGGTTAACTCAACTAGTTCTGTCAAGCGATAGTCGAGATCAGGACGTTTACATCCGCAACCTTCACAGATATAGGCACCCAAATTTGCATAGGTATTGTGCTCGTATTTGAGGATGCCTTGGCAATCAGGACAGAGAATCCCTTCGGTATTATAGTGAGCCAACTGGGCTGGGCCTTTTTCCAAGTCAAAACCAAAATACTGTACAGGATTTGGAATAGCTGGCTTGTAGAAAAGTGGACTGTCTCCATTAAGGAGAACGGTGGCAGTAGGCACCTTACGAATAGCATCCAAAATCATCTTGTAAGTTGTGTAAATCTCACCATAGCGGTCCATCTGGTCACGGAAGATATTGGTGATAACAAATAAGCTTGGTTGGATATAGTCACAGATACGAGATAGACTGGCTTCGTCGATTTCGAGGACGGCAATATTTTTCCCAGTTTTAGAAGCTTTGGCTGTTAGGAAGGTTGTTGCAATCCCTGTAATCATGTTGGCACCGCTTGGGTTGGTCAGAACTTGACCATAAACCTCTTTTAAAATGCCGACAGTGAGGGCAGTTGTCAGGGTTTTTCCATTGGTTCCAGTGACCACGACAATCTCGTAGTTTTTAGCTAGGTTTTGTAAAATATCTTTATCAAATTGAAGGGCAAGTTTTCCTGGGAGCGTACTTCCGCGGCCAAGACGGCTTAAAACGAAGTGGGAAGAACGCCCAGCAAGAAGGCCCAAAGTAGTTTTTTAATTTCATGCTTCTATTATATCACAAAAGAGGGAAAAGACAGATTTGAGATTTCGCAGAAATAAAAACAGCCCAAATAGGGCTGTTAGATAAGATGAAATCTCAACTTAAATCGCAAACAAGTCATTCAAGTTCTCAGCCAAGGTTGGGTGAGTGAAGATTTGTTTTGTGAAGTAAGTGTAAGGAATCTTGTTGTCCATAGCAACAGTGATGATGTTGATGATTTCTTGAGAACCTTCTGAGAAGATGCTTGCTCCAAGAATTTCTTTTGTTTCAGTATTGACAACAGCTTTGAAGGCTCCGCGAAGATCTCCATTTACGTGACCACGAGGCATTGCTGCAACAGGGATTTCTTTCACTGCGTATGGAAGTTTCAAATCAGCCGCTTGGCTTTCAGTCAAACCAACTTGTGAAAGGGCAGGTGTGATAAACATGGTGTTTGGAACATTGAGACGGTCTTCAAGAGTGTAGCTGCCATCTCCAGCAAGGTAGCTGTATACAACACGGAAGTCATCAAGTGAAATGTAAGTAAATTGAAGGCCACCGTTGACATCTCCAACTGCAAAGACACCAGGAACGTTTGTTTGACAATGTTTGTCTACTTTAATAGCGCCACGTTCAGTTAGTTCAATATCTGTATTTTCAAGTTGAAGTGGTTCTACATTTGGTTTGCGTCCAGTTGCGTAGAGAAGGGCATCGAAACGGTAAGTTTCGTTTTCAGTTACGACAAGCACTTGGTCACCGTCGTTTTTAATTTCAGTAGTACGGATGTTTTGAAGTAATTCAATGCCGTCTTCTTCCATGTATTGTTTAGCAAGAGCTGCGATGGAAGGTTCTGCACGAGGTAGGAAAGTATCCAAGGCATCTAAGACTGTAACCTTGCTTCCAAGTTTGTTGTAAAGACCAGCAAATTCAAGACCGATATTTCCTCCACCAAGAACTCCAAGCTTTTCAGGCAATTTGTCCAAGTTTTGAATACCTGTTGAGTCAAAGACGTTTTTGCTTGTAGCAAGTCCAGGGATTGGCAAGACGTTTGAAACAGCACCAGTGTTGATGACGATTGTTTCAGCAGTCAGTTCTTTCTTTTCATCACCAGCTTGGATTTCGATGACTTTATTTGAAAGGAAGTGAGCTTCCGCATCAAAAATATCGACGCCTGTACCAGCAACAGTAGCATAGTTTTTACCGTTGAGGCGACCAGTGATAGTGTTTTTGGTAGCAATGACTTCTTCAAAAGGCAAGTCTTTCTCAGCAGCAACTAGCAAAGTTTTAGTTGGGATACATCCGATGTTGATACAAGTTCCACCGTACATAGCTTTGCTACGTTCAACGAGGGCAACTTTTTTTGCCAGCTGAAGCCAATTTACCAGCTAGTGTTTTACCAGCTTTACCAAATCCGATAACGATTAAATCATAAGTTAACATTTAGAGTTCCTCCTATTCGAATTTCATTCTAGCACAAGAAAAAAAACTTTTGCACAATTCTGCTACGCTTTAAAAAAGTTTATGAAATAGTGGAAATTTCAGCCTTACTTTCTCAGAAAAATCGTTTACATGACTTTATCGATGGATTTAACTATCTTTTGCTTCTCTCTTGTGTTATACTAGATAGGTTGCAAAGAAAACAGTACTTTTCTTTTGTGGAAAAGAAGCAACACGATTTTGTATCCAGTATATGAAAATACGTCATAAAAAGAAAAGTATAAACTAAGCCCTATAGGGTGGCTTCGCACCACCTTTAGAAAGAAGAAGAACGTGAAATTTAATGAATTAAACTTGTCTGCTGATTTGCTAGCAGAGATTGAAAAAGCTGGTTTTGTAGAAGCCAGTCCGATCCAAGAACAAACTATTCCCTTAGCTCTTGAAGGTAAGGACGTTTATCGGTCAAGCTCAGACTGGTACAGGAAAAACTGCAGCCTTTGGCTTGCCAACCCTTGAAAAAATCCGTACAGAAGAAGCGACCATCCAAGCCTTGGTCATCGCTCCAACTCGTGAACTAGCTGTCCAAAGTCAAGAAGAACTTTTCCGCTTTGGTCGTAGTAAGGGAGTCAAAGTCCGTTCAGTATATGGCGGATCAGCATCGAAAAACAAATTAAGGCTCTTAAATCTGGTGCCCATATCGTGGTGGGAACTCCAGGTCGCCTCTTGGACTTGATTAAACGCAAGGCCTTGAAATTCAAGATATTGAAACTCTTATCCTTGACGAAGCGGATGAAATGCTCAATATGGGCTTCCTAGAAGATATCGAAGCCATCATTTCTCGTGTCCCTGAAAACCGTCAAACTTTGCTTTTCTCAGCAACTATGCCAGATGCCATC
>CAKMPG010000067.1:0-4045 GCA_927911355.1 Streptococcus mitis
TCTTGCCTTTCATGGAAAGTCAGCGTCACTTCCCTATTTTCAAGGGCAGCTAGTCTCCTTTGTATCTTAGTCAGGATGTAGAGATGAGTATTCGAGTAATTATTGCTGGTTTTAAAGGAAAGATGGGTCAGGCTGCTTGTCATATGGTTTTGGCTGATCCAGACTTGGACTTGGTAGCAGTTCTGGATCCTTTTGAGTCTGAGTCAGAATGGCAGGGAGTTCCTGTTTTCAAGGGATAAGGCTGATTTAGCAGGCTTTGAAGCGGATGTCTGGGTAGACTTTACTACTCCAGCTGTTGCCTATGAAAATACACGCTTTGCTCTTGAAAATGGCTTTGCTCCAGTAGTTGGAACGACTGGCTTCACAAGTGAAGAAATTGCAGAGCTAAAAGATTTTTCATGTGCCCAAGATTTGGGTGGCTTGATCGCTCCTAACTTTGCCTTGGGTGCTGTCTTACTCATGCAATTTGCGACGCAAGCTGCCAAATATTTCCCAAATGTGGAGATTATCGAGCTCCATCATGATAAGAAAAAGGATGCCCCGAGTGGAACAGCTATTAAAACAGCTGAGTTAATGGCAGAAGTTCGAGAGTCAATCCAGCAAGGTGCGCCTGATGAGGAAGAATTGATTGCAGGTGCCCGTGGTGCCGACTTTGATGGTATGCGTATCCACTCAGTTCGTTTGCCAGGTTTGGTAGCCCATCAGGAAGTCATCTTTGGCAATCAGGGAGAAGGATTGACCCTCCGTCATGACTCCTATGATCGTAGCTCCTTCATGACAGGGGTCAATTTGGGAATTAAAGAAGTTGTCAAGCGTCATGAGCTTGTCTATGGATTAGAACACTTATTATGAGATTAACGCAAATGCCTTCTGAATTTCAGAAGGCTTTACCAGTATTAGAAAAAATTAAAGAAGCCGGTTTTGAAGCCTATTTTGTTGGGGGTTCCGTCAGAGATGCCCTTCTCAATCGCCCTATCCATGATGTGGATATTGCGACGTCTTCTTATCCAGAAGAAACCAAGCATATTTTTCCGCGAACAGCCGATATCGGAATCGAGCATGGAACTGTCTTGGTCTTAGATGGGGACGAGGAGTATGAGGTGACTACTTTTCGGACAGAAGATGTCTATGTGGACTATCGCAGACCCAGTGCGGTTTCCTTTGTTCGCTCGTTAGAAGAAGACCTCAAGCGCCGTGATTTTACAGTCAATGCCTTTGCCTTGGATGAGACAGGAGAAATCGTTGACTTGTTCCATGGTTTAGACGATTTGGAAAATCAAGTCTTGAGGGCGGTTGGAGTGGCAAGTGAGCGTTTCAACGAAGACGCTCTGCGGATTATGCGTGGCTTCCGTTTTCAAGCCAGTCTTGGCTTTGAACTGGAGTCAGAAACATTTAAAGCTATGAAAATTTTGACGCCACTTTTGGAGAAAATTTCTGTGGAGCGCACCTTCGTTGAGTTTGATAAACTCTTGCTGGCTCCATTTTGGAGAAGGGGTTTGGCTTCCATGATTGAGAGTCAAGCTTATGACTATCTCCCTGATATGGCAGCTAGCCAGGACGAGCTTAATAGACTGTTTGATTTGGAGACTGATTTCACCTTTAAATCCTCTGAACAAGCCTGGGCAGCTCTACTGTGGGCTTTGGAGATTGAAAATGCACAGCCATTTTTGAAGGCTTGGAAGACCTCACGTCAATTTGCCAAGCAGGTACAGGATTTACTGACTATTTTGGCCTTGCGTGAAAAGGGAGAATTGAGCAAGCGCGATTGTTATCGCTTTGATTTAGATTTACTTTTACAGGCTGAAAATCTTCGTCAGGCTCAAGGAAAAGAAGTTAACCCGCAAGTCATCACAGAAACTTACCAGAGTCTGACCATTCATGATAAGAAAGAAATCCAAATCAACGGTGGTATTTTGATCAAGGAATATGGTTATCAGCCGGGCCCAGATTTGGGAGAGATTTTAACAGAGATTGAATATGCCATTGTCGATGGAGAATTGGAAAATGACTGTCAAGCCATCCATGCTTATCTGAGGGAGAAAAAATGAGTGATTTTATTGTTGAAAAACTAAGTAAATCCGTCGGTGATAAGACCGTTTTTAAGGATATTTCCTTTATCATCCATGACCTAGACAGAATTGGTTTGATTGGTGTCAATGGAACAGGGAAGACCACCCTTTTAGATGTTCTTTCTGGTGTTTCTGGATTTGATGGGGATGTTAGTCCTTTTTCAGCTAAGAATGATTACCAGATTGGTTACTTGACTCAAGACCCTGATTTTGATGATAGCAAGACGGTCTTGGATACGGTTCTATCTAGTGAACTAAAGGAAATCCAGCTCATTCGTGAGTATGAACTCCTCATGCTCAACTACAGTGAGGATAAGCAGGCTCGTTTGGAACGTGTCATGGCTGAAATGGATTCTCTCCAAGCTTGGAAATTGAGAGTCAGGTAAAGACTGTCCTTAGTAAGCTGGGTATTCAGAACTTATCTACTCCAGTTGGAGAATTGTCAGGTGGTCTAAGAAGAAGAGTCCAGTTGGCGCAAGTCTTACTTGGCAATCACGACCTCTTGCTTTTGGATGAGCCAACCAACCATCTGGATATTGCGACTATTGAGTGGCTGACCCTCTTTTTGAAAAATTCAAAGAAGACCGTCCTTTTTATTACCCACGATCGTTATTTCCTAGACGCTTTGTCAACTCGAATTTTCGAATTGGATCGCGCAGGCTTGACCGAGTATCAAGGCAATTATCAGGACTATGTTCGTCTAAAGGCGGAACAGGACGAGCGCGACGCGGCTCTTCTTCACAAAAAAGAACAACTCTACAAACAAGAATTGGCCTGGATGCGCAGACAACCGCAGGCGCGTGCGACCAAGCAGTCAGGCTCGTATCAATCGTTTCCACGACCTGAAAAAGGAAATTTCAGGTGGAGTTGCTGAGACAGACTTGACCATGAACTTTGAAACCAGTCGGATTGGGAAGAAAGTCATAGAGTTTCAGGATGTTTCCTTTGCCTATGAAAACAAGCCTATTTTGCAAGATTTTAATCTCTTGGTGCAGGCTAAAGATCGTATCGGAATCGTTGGGGATAACGGTGTGGGAAAATCAACTCTCCTTAACTTGATTGCAGGCATTCTTGAGCCGACAGCAGGACAAGTTGTGATTGGGGAAACTGTTCGCATTGCCTATTTCTCTCAGCAAATTGAGGGCTTGGATGAAAGCAAGCGAGTGATCAATTACTTGCAGGAAGTGGCAGAAGAGGTCAAGACCAGCGGTGGTTCTACGACTTCGATTGCAGAGCTGCTGGAGCAGTTTCTTTTCCCACGTTCAACGCATGGAACCTTGATTGAGAAATTGTCAGGTGGAGAGAAAAAGCGTCTTTATCTCCTCAAACTGCTCTTGGAAAAACCAAATGTTCTTCTCTTGGACGAACCGACAAATGACCTAGATATTGCGACCTTGACAGTTTTGGAGAATTTCTTGCAAGGTTTTGCAGGGCCAGTTTTGACAGTTAGCCATGACCGTTATTTCTTGGATAAGGTAGCGACCAAGATTCTGGCTTTTGAAGATGGCAAGATTCGTCCATTCTTTGGTCATTATACCGACTACCTTGATGAAAAAGTCTTTGAAACAGAGATGGCCAATCAAGTGCAAAAAGCCGAAAAGGAAAAAGTCGTCAAGGTTCGAGAAGATAAGAAACGCATGACCTACCAAGAAAAAGCAGGAGTGGGCAAGTATTGAAAGCGATATTGAAGCCTTGGAAGATTGTATCGCTGCTATTGAAGAGGAGATGCAGGCCAACGGATCCGACTTTGGTAAACTAGCGACTCTTCAGAAAGAGCTAGATGAGAAAAACGAAGCACTCCTTGAAAAATACGAACGCTATGAGTATCTCAGTGACTTTGATAGCTAGAAGAATGGAAAAATCCCGTCTCATGACAGGATTTCTCTATTCTTTTTTTTGTTTCTTGGTGAAAGATATTTTGCCAGGTTTCGTGGCGACGCCAGATACTGGTATGGATGATACCATCTAACTCATAG
>CAKMPG010000068.1:0-7101 GCA_927911355.1 Streptococcus mitis
CCCCATCAGATATCCTGTTCCAATGCGGATACACCACATTCCTATACTTGTCGCATAAAAGGGAAGCCGAGCATTGCCCAAACCCTGCCAGACTGCTGTATAGATGACTGTTCCTATCGTCATAGGAGTACCAAGTAGTGAAAAAAGTGTCACTAGAACACTAGCCTCCACCGCTAGAGAATCAGTCGTATAGAGATGAGTCAGTGGTATACCCAAAGCATAGATACTGAAGGTCAAGGGTAACATGAGGACCAGAGAAAGCCAAAAGGTTTGCTTGCTCAAACTAGCTACTCTTTTCCAATTATCCTCTCCAACTGCTCGAGCTACCAGCATGACCGTTGCTGTAGCAACTCCAAAAGCAGGCATATAGTTAAACTGGGTCAAGACTTCTCCGACTGCATTTCCAGCCACCACCTCCGTTCCAAAAGAAACAACCAAGGCAATGATTACGACATCTCCAGCCCGCATCATAAGCCGCTCTCCAGCTGCTGGAAAAGCTAAGGTCAATAGTTCCTTATCTAAACCAAAAGTCGGTTTCTCAAAAGGCAACTTTAATTGCGACCATAAAATCACAAGACCTACCAAACGAGACAGAATTGTCCCCCAAGCAACACCAGCTATCCCCATATCCAGAACAAAAATAGCTAGACTTGAAAAAAGAATATTCAAGGCATTGGATAAAAAACTAACATAGAGGGGCAAACGTGGATTATGCGTTGCACGAATCAAAGCTCCCAGACTAGTCATTAAACCTAAGAGAACAATCGATCCGCCCACCAAGGATAGGTAGAGTCCACCACTCTCAGCTACATCTCTCTCCGTCCCCAAAAGTCCTATTATCTCTTTCCCAGAGATGATAGACAAAGATCCTAAAAGGAAACTTAATAGTAAGGTAATCTTCAAGGCCTCAGTCACATGATAGGCTAGCTTAGATTGATCCTTCTGCCCCAAACTTTTTGAAATAACACTGGAAATAGCAGCTCCCAGAGCGATGAAAATCGCCTGGTAAATCGTGATAATATTGCCAGCTACTGATACACCCGAAATAGCTATCAAGCCCAAGTGGGCTACCAAGTAACTATCCACCATCCCCATGAGCATCTGCAAAAAAGTTTTCACCCATAGCTGGCAATGCAATATTAAGAATATCTTTATTTTTCTTAAACAATCCTTCCTCCTGATGAAAAGAAACTCAGTTGGTTTCCCAACCGAGTTTACTCCCTCTGTCTTAAAGTCCTAGATAAGCCTCAACCGCTGCTTGCATGTCAGTAGCTGCCACTGTTGTCTTGTGACGAACAGGAGCTGTTTCAAGCCCATCAACTGCTGGCGGCACTGCCACTCCTGAAATATCATGTAATTGAGCCAAGGCTTCAAAGTCGCCAAGCCCTGATTTTCCAGTTACAGCTTCTACTGCAACCACTGGGAACTTGTATGGACTAGCTGTTGAAGCAATCACTGTCTTAGTCGCATCCCCAGTAGCAGCTTGGTATTTTTTATAAACTGCTGAGGCAACCGCCGTATGTGGATCCTCGATATAAGAATCTGACTCATAAACACGTTTGATTTCTGCTGCCGTTTCTTCCTCAGTCGCATATTCAGCCGCAAAGAGATCAAGAATCTCTGCATCAAAATCTGTCAACTCATATTGTCCTTGCGTGTTCAAGGCATTCATGAGTTCAGCTGTCTTAACCGCATCATTACCCAAAGATGGAAAATCAAGCGCTCCAAGTTTGAAGATACCAAAATATCCATAGATGGACTAGTTGTTACCTTAAACTCACGCTTCTTGTCGTAAACACGTGTCTTGAAGAAGTCTGTCAAGACATTGTTGTCATTTGAAGCACAGATTAATTTGCCAACTGGTAAGCCGATTTGTTTGGCATAAAAGGCAGCCAAGATATTTCCAAAGTTTCCTGTTGGTACTGTGAAGTTGACCTTATCACCAGCCACAATCTCACCAGTCTTAACCAATTGAGCGTAGGCATAAACATAATAAACAATCTGTGGTACCAAACGACCAATATTCATAGAGTTTGCAGATGAAAATTGCAACTTGTTGGCCGCTAATCTTTCACGAAGAGCCACATCGTTAAACATATGCTTCACATTTGTTTGGGCATCATCAAAGTTACCATCAATAGCGATAACATGAGTATTGTCGCCAGTCTGAGTGGTCATTTGCAACTCTTGTACCTTGCTGACACCATCTTTTGGATAAAAGACGATAATCTCAGTACCAGGAACATCTGCAAATCCTGCCATAGCAGCTTTCCCAGTATCACCAGATGTCGCTGTCAAGATGACAATCTTATTCTCCAAATCATGTTTCTTAGCAGCTGTTGTCATAAAGTATGGCAAAATAGACAATGCCATATCCTTAAAAGCAATTGTTGAACCATGGAAAAGTTCCAAGTTATATTGCCCGTCTAATTTCACTAATGGTGCGATAGCTGGAGTATCAAACTTGCTATCGTAGGCATTGTTGATACAGTAGTCCAACTCTTCAGCTGTAAAGTCATCTAAAAATGCTGACAAAACAATCTTAGCAACTTCCTGATAAGAAGCATATTTCAATTTGTCAAAGTCCAAATCTACCTTTGGATAAGTAAGCGGTGTAAATAAACCACCATCCGTCGCCAAACCTTGCAAAATAGCTTGGCTAGCAGTTACTGTATTGTTGGCATCACGCGTTGATTGATAAACTAATGTCATTACTCTCTATCCTTTATCTATAGTCTCATCCATTATATCATGATTTTTCAGAAAATTCTCCTTTTATAAGAGAAATTATAGGCCCAATTCTTCTTTCAAAGGCTGTAAATAGCTTGTTTCTTGCTTATTTCTCATCTCCAGTCCTTCGCAAGCTAGCAGGAGTATGTGTTTGGAAAATTCAATAATCGCAGTTTCTTCCTCATTTGTAAGCTTTTCTTAGAAAATTGTCGTCTTAAAAAACTTGTAATTTCGCCCAAAATTCTTTAAAGAAAGTCGCTGTTTCTAAGTAAGCTTCTAACTTATCTAAATTAACCAACAATCCTAAGTGAAAAGCTGCAGAAGCGAAGGTTCTCTCTAGAGGTTGAGTACACACACTACGAAACTCAACTGTACCCCGAGTCGTTAAGTCTTGGTACTGATAACTACGATGAGTTTCAAAATCCTTCTCTTGAGGGTAAATAAGAATCTCATCCCCATTAAGAGCATATGCTTGGATTTCAGTTGTAGCCAAATAGTCCCTTGCCTGAATCGGATAAAAATAATAGGTTTGCCCATCGCGTTCCGCAGTAAAAATTGCAGAATGATCTAGATAATCAAAAAATCATCCTCATCTTAAAGAGCCTAGCATTGACACCAACATTCTCTGGATATATACCATGCATCGATTCTTCCCAGAAAATATCCCTTGAAATTTTCGTATCCCAATTCTCACCTGAAAACTCAGAATTGGCAAGTAAATAAGCCTTAGCCCCTTCAATTTGGGTAAAAGCATTAATCACTCGTAAGTAGTTAGACTTTGAAACATCCAACTGAACCTGACTCCCACAGATAAAAGCACCATATTCAGGGAAATGATGCAAGTCTGATTCAGCCATATTTCTACTCAAATTCAAATAGTCCACTAACATCTGATAACGTGGATAAGCAACTGGAGTATTCTCATTTTTATTCCAGTTGGGATGAATACCGCAGCCAACGATAGCATGATTGGATTCGCCTAATTTTCTCTGAATTACATCCATATAATTATTAAAACGATTTTCGACCTCTTGAATTGTTTCAGCCTTACCAAATGCAAACTCAATCGTAGTATAGGAAACTTCAAATAAAATAACATCCTGACTTGCTGGCTCCACTAACTGAATAGGAGTCCCAAAATCATCAACCTTTTCGACAGTAAAATCCAAAGCAGAAACTAAATATCGGAATAAGTACTTGATAACTTCAATATCTGTAGCATCCCCTTCCAAGTTTACAACAGGATATTCCAGCTCAATCCCGACAAACAATTCAGGATTTTCTTTAATATTTTTCAAATACCGATGTTTTAATAAATCGATAGAACGAGACATACTTCCCTACACTTTCATAATCTAAATAAAATTTGAATAAGTATTATTATACCAAAAATAATATAAAAAGGAACGAAGATCTACAACGTTCCTTATCGCTATACTATACCGGCGCCGGGGTCGAACCGGCACGTCCTTGCGGACACTGGATTTTGAGTTTGGTGTTTAAGATTTTACATCTTTTATAAATCAGCATAATCAACGTTATAAAAAACCATTTATATTGTTTGAAAAAACAAAATTTTGATTTTTAGTAACTTTTTAGGAATTCGCGTATTCACCTATTTTATTTCTTCATCAATTTCATAATATTCTTTTATGTACTCATAGTACTTATAAATTGCTTGATTTAGGATGTAAGCCTTATTACTCGACCTTCTTTCTCAGCAATAATTTTTTGGATTTCGTCTAATTCATCCGATGAGCGTTTTGTCATATAAAAAGCTATTTGTTTCTCCATTGATAACTCTCCTCCATTTATTTAATTTTATTTTAGCAAAAAAAATACCTATTTACTATCTTTTTTGCTTGCCAAATTATTTTTTTGTTGTATACTCTTTTTATAGAAAATAACTAGTTGTCAGCTAGTTTAAAGAAAGGAGGTAACTAGTATGAACGGATTGGAACAGGAAGCTTTAGATTACTTCTATGAAGAATTGGAAAGCTATTATGATGATGAACAGGAACAAGGAGAAATCTTTGACGGCTTGAACGACTAGCAGGAGGAGTTCTCCTCCTCTTGCTGATTTACTAATAGAATAGAAAGGTTTATTTATATATGAAAAAAATGACAGCATCCACAATGAAAGTATCCACTTGGAACATCAATCAACGTTCAGGACAAGGAAAACAAATTCCTGAAATGATTGTACATGAATTAGCTAAACAAAATTCAGAAATCATCTGCTTGACAGAATATGTAAGAGCAGATAATCATAGTTTATTCTGTACTAAATTACAGGATATGGGATACAAAATTTTTGAAGATGTGCGTACTATTGATTTTGGAAATCAAATCCTTATTGCAATAAAGAATGATTTAGTTAATGATTGCCAAGTCATTACTATCGATAATGATGATAATAATCCAAACTTTTTACACGTTAGAGTGACAATTAAAGGACAAGAATTAAACATTATTGGAGTTCGTATCAAGGTCGGTGGAGAAAACATTTTTTCAAGATTTCAAACATCGAAAATCGCAACTAGACAAACTAATCTCAAATTTACCCGCAATACATGAAAATACAATTGTTCTAGGTGACTTTAATAATGGCTATTTCAAACAGAATGACGATATTCATTCCTATCAGGGCAAAGCTAGGGAATTTTACTCTTATCCATTGCTTAAGTCTGAAATGAATAAAGCAGGCCTAACCGTACATACTCCCTCTGAGGAAACCTCTTGGAAATATTGTAAATTAGACCATATTTTGCAAACATCCCTATATCAAATGAAAATTATTCTTGGGAATTCTTAAAAAATGCTGATTATAATAGCCGAGTCGGCTTTCCAGACCATGCTATTCTATCAGCCTCTATCTCTTTATAGTACTTATTTATTAGAGGAGGTAATGCAAAATGAGTGTAATTTAAAAGCATATATATTTCTTTTAGGATTTCTGATATTAGCTGGCATAGCAATTTTTATTCTTCCTCAAGGGCATTTCTTTTCAGTTTCTGCCCTTGTTCTTGGATGTATTCCATTATTTATTTCTATCTATTATTTCGCAAAAATCAAGCTCTTAGGGTTTTACGAACTTTTAAAAGAGCTTTTAGATAAAATAAAAGGTATCTAACTAATATGTTTTAAATTAAGACAAAGTGCTGATTTTAACCAAAACTTATATTATTACTAGTAGTAAATTGAAGACAGTACATTTTTCAATAATAGCACTAACTACCTGCATTATGTTTGGTATTATTGTCAATATAAGAGCTCCAACTTTTGTTCAAATTCTCTTCATATTTTTAGGTGGATTAATTATCTATAAAATTCATCTGAAAATAAAAATTTTCGATATAACTTAGAGTATTACCTTATTATACGTGAGAGCTTACTTTATGTACTCCACACAAACAGACTATATACCACCTCTAAGGATAGCTCTGGCTATGAAAAAATCATTAGAAGTGCAATCTTAGAATATGAATTAGATAGACAAAAAGGTCATGTTATTATCAAAGCTCTTATAACGGGTGATGAATTTAGTACAAAAATTCAATCTCTAGATGATGTCCTTTGTGGCGTGCTTGGACTAGAGCTTGAGGAAAAGATTATTCGGCCCAGTTTTACAGAATATCATTTCTATTACATAAAGCCCGAAAGACTAGTTCTACAATCTCACAACCAAAGACAAGAGATAGATAGCCTTGATATAGATTTAGGATATGGTGTAAATTATAACCCAATCAAATGCCCACATATTTTAGTATCAGGAGGAACAGGGAGCGGAAAGTCTGTCTTCATATCTTTCCTGATTTTAGAACTTCTCAAACGGCAATCAACAGTCTATATTGCTGACCCTAAAAATAGTGATTTGGGCAGTTTTATCGTACTATTTCGGAGAAGAGTATGTCGCTACAACTCCAAACAATATCTCTCGTATCGTTCGCCAAGTACTGGAACAGCTCCACGAACGTTACCAATATATGCGTGAAAATTTCCAATATGGGGCAAATTTTTCAGAGCACGGCTTTAAGCCGATATGGCTGATATTCGATGAAATGGGAGCATTTCAAGCTTCAGGAACGGATAAAAAATCAAAAGAAGTTATAGTTGAAGTTATGGACGGTATCAAGCAAATCATTCTACTTGGGCGACAAGCTGGGGTATTTATCCTAATTTCAGCTCAACAAATGAGAGCCGAAACCTTAAATACCGACCTTAGAGATAACCTAGGCTTGAGAATTGCTCTTGGTGCAAATTCTAGCGAGGGTTATCGAATGGTCTTTAGTTCTGCTACCCCTGATAAATTAAAGCCAATTAAGGTAAAAGGGGGCTGGCTATCTTTACATGCAAGGCTCAGGAAAAGAA
>CAKMPG010000069.1:0-10878 GCA_927911355.1 Streptococcus mitis
CTTGACGGCTGAAGAAGAAGCTGGTCAAGGATTTGTTTCAGGAAATGACTGGCAAATCATGACAGAGGAAGAATACCAAGCTCAACAAGCAGTTAAGAAAGAAGAAAAATAGTCCTTTTGCTGGCTTACAAGGACTATTTGATGGAGACGAATAATGGTTTTGTCAAAAAAAAAGAGCACGAAAAGTGCTAGAAGAAATCATTGCTCTGTTTCCAGATGCCAAGCCCAGTCTTGATTTTACCAATCATTTTGAACTTTTGGTTGCGGTCATGTTGTCAGCGCAGACGACGGATGCAGCGGTAAATAAGGCCACACCAGGTCTCTTTGCTGCCTTTCCAACGCCACAAGCCATGTCTGTTGCAACAGAAAGTGAGATTGCTTCACACATTTCTCGCCTGGGACTGTATCGAAATAAGGCTAAATTCCTTAAAAAATGTGCCCAACAGTTACTAGACGATTTTGATGGCCAAGTTCCTCAAACACGTGAGGAATTAGAGAGTTTAGCAGGTGTTGGTCGCAAAACAGGCAATGTAGTCATGAGTGTGGGGTTTGGGATTCCAGCCTTTGCAGTGGATACTCATGTGGAGCGTATTTGCAAACACCACGATATTGTCAAAAAATCAGCGACACCGCTTGAGGTGGAAAAGAGGGTTATGGATATCTTGCCACCGGAGCAGTGGTTAGCTGCCCATCAGGCCATGATTTATTTTGGAAGAGCCATTTGCCATCCTAAAAATCCAGAGTGTGACCAGTACCCACAGTTATATGACTTTAGCAATTTATAAGCAATTTATAAGATGGGGTTTCAAAAGTTTTTGCTTGATTTTAAGCATGCTTTGTGCTATAGTATTTGATAACTAAATATTCCTTTAAACCTGTCCCGTGAGGCAGGCAAGGAGAACGATTAAGTAGTAGGGTGAAGTCTATACTGTTTGCAGTAGGGCTCGCTTGGCTATACATTTCAAGTCTCCTTGTTTAAGGAGACTTTTCTTTTTGGAGGTTTGTCATGAAGGCAAAAGAAGTTGTAGACGAATTGACTGTCAAACGAGCGATTACGCGTATTACTTATGAGATTATCGAACGCAACAAAGATTTTGAATAAAAATCGTCTTGGCTGGTATTAAAACTCGTGGTGTCTTTATCGCCCACCGAATCCAAGAACGTTTGGAACAGCTAGAAAATCTTTCAGTTCCTGTTGTGGAATTGGATACTAAACCTTTCCGTGATGATGTTAAAAGTGGAGAAGATACTTCTTTGGTTTCTGTCGATGTGACAGACCGCGAAGTTATCTTGGTGGATGATGTGCTCTATACAGGTCGTACCATCCGTGCTGCTATTGATAATATTGTAGGTCATGGTCGTCCTGCGCGCGTGAGTTTAGCAGTTCTAGTTGATCGTGGACATAGAGAATTGCCAATCCGTCCAGATTACGTTGGGAAAAACATCCCAACTAGTCGTTCTGAAGAAATCATCGTAGAGATGGCAGAACTTGATGGCCAAGACAGAGTTCTGATTACTGAAGAAGCTTAGAAAGCTAAAGGAGTAGCCATGTCAGAAAATCAACAAGCATTGAACCATGTGGTGTCCATGGAAGACCTCACTGTCGATCAAGTGATGAAATTGATCAAGCGAGGAATTGAGTTTAAAAACGGAGCTCAGCTTCCTTATGAAGACCATCCGATTGTTTCCAATCTTTTCTTTGAGGATTCTACACGGACGCATAAATCCTTTGAAGTGGCAGAGATTAAACTGGGATTGGAGCGACTTGACTTTGATGTGAAGACTAGTTCAGTCAATAAGGGTGAGACACTTTATGATACCATTTTGACTCTGTCTGCTTTAGGAGTGGATGTCTGTGTGATTCGCCACCCTGAGGTTGACTACTACAGAGAGTTAATTGCAAGTCCGACGATTACGACTTCCATCATCAATGGTGGAGATGGTTCGGGCCAACACCCTAGCCAGAGCTTGCTTGATTTGATGACTATTTATGAGGAATTTGGTCACTTTGAGGGTCTTAAGGTTGCGATTGCAGGTGACTTGGACCACTCACGCGTTGCTAAATCCAATATGCAGATTTTGAAACGCTTGGGAGCTGAACTTTATTTTGCTGGACCTGAGGAATGGAGAAGTCAAGAGTTTGCAGATTATGGACAGTTTGTAACCATTGATGAAATCATTGATCAGGTGGATGTCATGATGTTTCTCCGTGTGCAACATGAACGCCATGATAGTGGAGCTGTCTTTTCAAAAGAAGACTACCATGCCCAACATGGCTTGACTCAAGAACGTTATGACCGTTTGAAAGAAACAGCAATCCTTATGCACCCAGCCCCAGTCAACCGTGATGTAGAAATCGCAGACCACTTGGTTGAAGCACCAAAATCACGGATTGTCCAACAAATGACCAATGGTGTCTTTGTTCGAATGGCAATCTTAGAATCCGTACTGGCGAGTAGAAACGCCAACTAAAACACAAGACGTTAAAAGACGCCAGTGAGCGTCCACGAGAGGTGAAAATATGACAAAAAGACTTCTAGTATTAGAAGATGGCACAGTTTTTGAAGGCAAGGCCTTCGGAGCAGATATTGATGTAACAGGCGAAATCGTCTTTAATACAGGTATGACCGGCTACCAAGAATCCATTACAGACCAGTCTTATAATGGACAAATCTTGACCTTTACTTATCCTTTGGTGGGAAATTATGGAATTAATCGTGATGATTACGAATCCATCATTCCAACTTGTAAGGGAGTTGTTGTTTTTGAAGAAGCGCGTCGAGCTAGCAACTGGCGAAATCAAATGACGCTGGATGAATTTTTGAAAGCCAAGAAAATTCCAGGTATTTCAGGAATTGATACGCGTGCTCTTACCAAGATTATCCGTAAGCATGGTACTATGCGTGCAACCTTGACCCATGTTGGGGACAGTATGGACCATGTGACGGATCAGCTCCAAGCAACAGTTTTGCCGACAGACAATATCAAGCAGGTTTCTACTAAAACTTCATATCCAGCTCCAGGAGTTGGTTTGAGTGTAGTGCTAGTGGATTTTGGTCTCAAGCACTCAATCCTACGTGAACTTTCTAAACGCAACTGTAACGTGACGGTTGTTCCTTATTCGACAACGGCTGAAGAAATTCTCCATCTCAACCCTGACGGAGTTATGTTGTCAAATGGTCCAGGTAACCCAGAAGATGTTCCACAGGCACTGGATATGATTCGCGGTGTGCAAGGAAAAATTCCAATCTTTGGTATTTGTATGGGGCACCAACTCTTTGCAATGGCAAACGGTGCTAAGACCTACAAGATGAAATTTGGTCACCGTGGATTTAACCACGCTGTACGTGAAATCGCAACAGGACGAGTAGACTTTACTAGCCAGAACCATGGTTATGCAGTTAGCCGTGAGGACTTGCCAGAACACTTGATTATTACCCACGAAGAAATCAATGACAAGTCAGTGGAAGGTGTGCGCCACAGATATCAACCAGGTTTTTCTGTACAATTCCACCCAGATGCAGCCCCTGGTCCACACGATGCAAGCTACCTATTGACGAGTTTATCGAGATGATGGAAGCTTTTAAACAATCAAACTAAGAACGAGTAAAAGCTCGTCGGAGAATTTATGTAACTGAACACGGACGGAAAGCTCGGAATTTAGAGAAACCAATTTGGATTGTCAATCCTTCCTGGGTTTCCTAAAATTCAATCGCTTTCTATTCGTCCTTTGTATCTTATTTAATGTCGCCCTGAGAGGCGACGAATAGAAAGGCAGGTCGTTTCTTTTAGTCGCTATCAGGCGAACTAAAAACTCCCTGCACTAGATTTTTTACCGAAAAGTATCGTTTCGCTAAAAAATCGTCGGAGAATTTATTTAATGTCGCTCTGTGAGGCGACGAATAGAAAGGAGAAGATACATTGTTCGCGGAAGTGAACACGCCCTAAGAACTGTGTGAAAAAGATAAACATCGTCTTGACGCTGAAGGCGTCTGCACCGAGTTTCCTATTTTCACTGTGTTCTTTACGGGCTTTGTATCATAAACTATGCCTAAACGTACTGATATTCAAAAAATTATGGTGATTGGTTCTGGTCCGATTATTATTGGTCAGGCTGCTGAGTTTGACTACGCTGGGACCCAGGCTTGCTTGTCGTTGAAAGAGGAAGGTTATGAGGTTGTCTTGGTTAACTCAAATCCTGCAACCATCATGACGGACAAAGAAATTGCTGACAAGGTTTATATTGAACCGATTACACTTGAGTTTGTGACACGTATTCTTCGTAAGGAACGTCCAGATGCCTTGCTACCAACACTCGGTGGGCAAACTGGTCTTAATATGGCCATGGAATTATCTAAAAATGGTATCCTTGATGAGCTTGGTGTTGAGCTTCTGGGAACTAAATTATCTGCCATCGACCAAGCGGAGGACCGTGACCTCTTTAAACAATTGATGGAAGAGCTCAACCAACCAATTCCAGAATCTGAAATTGTAAACACTGTTGAAGAAGCTGTTGCCTTTGCAGCGACAATTGGTTACCCAGTCATCGTTCGTCCAGCCTTTACTCTTGGTGGTACTGGTGGTGGTATGTGTGCCAATGAGGAAGAATTGCGTGAAATCGCTGAAAATGGGTTGAAATTATCACCTGTTACCCAATGTTTGATTGAGCGTTCAATCGCAGGTTTCAAGGAAATCGAATACGAAGTGATGCGTGACTCAGCCGACAATGCTTTTGGTTGTTTGTAACATGGAAAACTTTGACCCAGTTGGGATTCATACAGGGGATTCCATTGTATTTGCCCCAGCCCAAACCATGTCAGACTATGAAAACCAAATGCTTCGTGACGCTAGCTTGAGCATTATTCGTGCCCTCAAGATTGAAGGTGGATGTAACGTTCAGTTGGCCCTTGACCCACACAGCTTCAAGTACTATGTCATTGAAGTAAACCCTCGTGTATCGCGTTCTTCAGCCCTTGCTTCAAAGGCGACAGGTTACCCAATTGCCAAATTGGCTGCTAAGATTGCCGTAGGTTTGACCTTGGATGAGGTTATCAACCCAGTTACAGGTTCAACCTATGCCATGTTTGAGCCAGCCCTTGACTATGTGGTTGCCAAGATTCCGCGTTTCCCATTTGACAAGTTTGAAAAGGGTGAGCGCCGTCTTGGTACCCAGATGAAGGCGACTGGGGAAGTAATGGCGATTGGTCGTAACATCGAGGAATCTCTCCTTAAAGCTTGTCGCTCCCTTGAAATTGGTGTGCACCACAATGAAATGCCTGAACTTGCAGCGGTTTCGGATGATGCCTTGATTGAAAAAAGTTGTCAAAGCCCAGGATGACCGTCTCTTCTATGTGTCAGAGCTATTCGCCGTGGTTACACACCAGAAGAAATTGCTGAATTGACTAAGATTGATATCTTCTATCTGGATAAACTCTTGCATATCTTTGAAATTGAGCAAGAATTAGGTGCCCATCCACAAGATCTAGAAGTCTTGAAAACAGCAAAACTAAATGGTTTCTCAGACCGTAAGATTGCTGAACTATGGGAAACGACAGCTGACCAAGTTCGCCAGCTTCGTTTGGAAAGCAAGATTGTTCCAGTTTATAAGATGGTAGATACTTGTGCGGCAGAATTTGACTCTGAAACACCATACTTCTATTCAACCTATGGTTGGGAAAACGAGTCTATCAAGTCTGATAAGGAATCTGTACTTGTCCTAGGTTCTGGTCCAATCCGTATCGGTCAAGGGGTCGAGTTTGACTATGCAACGGTTCACTCTGTTAAGGCTATCCAAGCTGCTGGCTACGAAGCTATCATCATGAACTCAAATCCAGAGACCGTATCTACAGACTTCTCGGTATCTGATAAACTCTACTTTGAACCATTGACTTTTGAAGATGTGATGAACGTCATCGACTTGGAGCAACCAAAGGGTGTTATCGTTCAGTTCGGTGGTCAAACAGCCATCAACCTTGCGGAGCCATTGGCGAAAGCAGGTGTGACCATCCTTGGGACACAGGTTGCTGACCTAGACCGAGCTGAGGACCGTGACCTCTTTGAGCAAGCTCTTAAAGATTTGGATATTCCACAGCCACCAGGACAAACGGCTACCAATGAAGAAGAAGCAGTTCTTGCAGCTCGAAAGATTGGCTTCCCAGTTCTTGTCCGTCCATCTTATGTACTTGGTGGACGTGCTATGGAAATCGTTGAAAACGAAGAAGACCTTCGTTCTTACATGCGCACAGCGGTTAAGGCTAGTCCTGACCATCCAGTCCTTGTAGACTCTTATATCGTTGGACAAGAGTGTGAAGTTGATGCCATTTCAGACGGAGAAAATGTCCTTATCCCTGGTATCATGGAGCATATCGAACGTGCTGGTGTCCACTCAGGTGACTCAATGGCCGTTTACCCACCACAAACCTTGTCGCAAAAGGTTCAGGAAACTATAGCAGACTATACGAAACGTCTAGCAATCGGCCTTAATTGCCTTGGAATGATGAACATCCAGTTTGTTATCAAGGATGAAAAAGTCTACGTTATTGAGGTCAATCCACGTGCCAGCCGTACGGTTCCATTCCTTTCTAAAGTGACCAATATCCCTATGGCTCAAGTAGCAACCAAGCTCATTCTTGGTCAAAAACTTGAAGAACTTGGCTACCAAGATGGACTTTACCCTGAAAGTACCCGCGTTCATATCAAGGCACCTGTCTTCTCCTTTACCAAACTAGCTAAGGTAGACAGCTTACTTGGTCCTGAAATGAAGTCAACAGGGGAAGTTATGGGTTCTGATACGACTTTGGAAAAAGCTCTCTATAAGGCCTTTGAAGCTTCTTACTTACACTTGCCAACTTTTGGTAACGTTGTATTTACCATCGCTGATGATGCCAAAGAAGAAGCCTTGGACTTGGCTTGTCGTTTCCAAAATATTGGCTATGGAATCCTCGCGACAGAAGGGACAGCAGCCTTCTTTGCCAGTCATGGATTGCAAGCCCAACCTGTTGGTAAGATTGGTGATGACGATAAGGATATTCCAAGCTTTGTTCGTAAAGGAAGAATTCAAGCTATCATTAACACAGTAGGAACAAAACGAACTGCAGACGAAGATGGAGAGCAGATTCGCCGTTCAGCTATTGAACACGGGGTGCCCCTCTTCACAGCCCTAGATACAGCTAACGCCATGCTCAAAGTATTGGAAAGCCGTAGTTTTGTCACAGAAGCGATTTAAATAGAAAAAAGAGAAGGTATAACGATCTTCTCTTTTTTGTTATATTTTTTCTTGTAAACTACTGCTTAATCAGCTTTTGCGATAAGCTTTAATGCTATGACTATACCATTCTTGCATTTCCTTTGATGGTGGTGTCATATAATCCCCGTACATCTGGGTTAAAAATTGATCATATTTTTTAGGGACGGGCAACATACGGCCTTCAAACTCAGTTAAGATGAGTTCTTTAAAGGTATCAACTGGGAAGACTTCTTTCATTCCTTCTTTACCAATACCAATTCCTCCCTCATATTGAGGAGTGTTAGTTGCAGCATTTTTGACTAGCTGATCAATTTTCTTGTAAAAGTAACGGGGATTGACAAATCGGAGGGCGTACCAGCTACATAATCTTAGAAAATCTTTTAACTTGCTGTCACCGTGAACTGCGCGTGATTTTTTTGATATAAGCTAGTTGACGAAGGGCTACATACTTATAACTCTTGTCGACAATGCTCAAATCTGTAAAGCGATCAATTGGGAAGACATCGATAAAGAGACTGGTGTCATGACGCTTGTACTTAACATGGTCTTCGATAACAGTAGAAGTATCCAAAATCGATGCGAAATTATGGAAGTACCAAGAAGAAGTGTCGTAGGAGAGAACCTTATAACGTGGATGATCTTCTTCCTCAATAATCTTCAGTAAGCGCTCATAATCTTCACGATAAAGGGAAATATCAATATCATCATCCCAGGGAATCATACCTTTGTGGCGGATAGCTCCAAGCATGGTTCCATAACTGAGAAAATAAGGAATATTATGTTTCTTACAAGTCTCATCAATATAATCTAGCAGGGCTAGTTGAATTTCTTTAATTTCTTCTTTTTCTAAATATTGCATCCTAATCCTCCAATTTGTAGGCATGAAATTCATGACTGTAGAAGCGTTTTTCTTCAGGTGGTAGGGTCATATAATCTCCATAAAATTGCGTCAAAATAGTATCAAATTTTTCAGGTGCAGGGAGGTTTAAATTTTCAAGGGTAAATCGATTGTTTTATCAAAGGTACCGCTTGGGAATACTTCTTTTTCCTTAAATTTAGAAGGGATAAAGGCCATATACTGACCATTCTCACGACTATATTTTTGAATTTCTTTCTCGATTTTATGTGCGAAATAACGAGGAGAAACAGGTCGTAGGAGCAACCAAAAGGCTGTTCGTATCCAATCTTTTAAAAGGCTATCTTTATAGACAATATTTTTATGCTTACTGAAAGATAGAAGTTTGAAGCTTTCCAGCTTATAACAAATATCAATGACCTTAGGGTCATCAAAGCGATCCATAGGGAAAATATCAATAAAACACCTGACTCATAGGTTTTCGTATTCCGAGTATCAATAATTTTAGTTGTACTGTCGGTTATTTTGATAAAGTTGTTAAAGTAGTTCTTATCAGTTTCTAAGGATAGGAGCTTATATTTGCTTTTTTCCTTTTGAAAAATGTTTATAAATCGTTGGTAGTCTTCTCGAGGCATGGACAGATCAATATCATCGTCCCAAGGAATAAAGCCCTGATGTCGAACTGCTCCAATCAGAGTACCGTAGTTAATAATATAGTTGATATTATGCTTTTTACAGAGAGTATCAATATAATCCAAAATTTCTAATTCAATTTGTTTGGCATCTTCAATGGTTAGTTGTTTCATTTTAAACTCCTATGATTTTTTGAATTTATTTTTTAAGGTTAGGACATGGTTTAAAAATTCATAGAAAATGCTATCTTTGGTGAAGACAAGTAGACCAATATAAGAGATGGCTGATAGCAAGACAATCAAACCAGTATTAATCAAAAATGGCAAATTAATGACCATATCCACGGGATACAAGAAATTAATCAGGAAATAAATTCCTACAAAGGAAAGTGAAAAGAGCGAGTATCGAATAGTATAGCTGAAGATATGTCCTAAGTGGATGAGTTGTTTTCTATGGATGAAAATGATATAGAAAACAAGTAGAGAAGCCTCTGATAGCATAGTTGTCAGTAAGTAGTATTCAGGAGCCACGATGTGGTTGAAAAAGAGGAGACTATTTAAGCCTAAATTGAGTAGCCCAGCAAAGACTGTGTAAACTGTGATACGTTTTTCATAGCCATTTGTAAAGAGAATTTGGGAACCAAGAATGGTATCTAGTGCCAGAATAATCGTACGAAAAGCGAAGAGAGAGGTTAAAATACCACCTCCGATATATTTTTCACTACCGTAAAGTAGGATGGCATTTGGTCCTAAAACCATGAGTCCAAAACTCAGTGGAATGATAAAGAAGTTAAAGATTCGACTACCTCTATTAACCAGAGAAACATAGGCTTCTTTGTCTCCTTTACCCAAATAGTAACTGAGACGAGGCACACTCACTCCGATAGCTCCTGTTACGACACCAGCTATAACGGTCACAATTCGCTGAGCCATGGTATAGTAACTAACGTTGACATCAATCCCTGTTTTAACGAGGAAGAGACGATCCAAAAAAGTGAAGAGCATATTGGCATTGGCAAAGACCAACATGGCTGTTAGAGGGAGAAAGAGCGGTTTAAAATCACTTATGTGAATCTTAACAAGCTTAATGTCTCTTTTAATCCAAAAATAACTAATCAGATAGTTAATCAGCGTCGATAAACTCATCACGAGTGTGTAGACAACAATATCATGTTCATTTTTGACAAACAGGAAAATAGAGACCAGCATCAGGATACGGATGAAGGCAGTCTTGTAAAAAAGAAAACTGTAATTTTCCAGAGCTTCATTGACCCACTCGATTGAAAAAATCTGGGCAATGAGTTGAATCCCCATAACAAGGTAGACCTTTTTGATGATTGGATTATCAGTAAAGAAGAGAGGATAGGCTAGGATATAGACAGCAGTGGTCAAAATTGTACAAGCTATGCACAAATAAAAAAGATTAGAGAAGGTTCTATTAAGATCTTTTTTGTTATCCTTGACATTACTGATGGCACGTAAACCGTAGTTATAGACCCCATAAGTTGCGAAGGGCAAGAAAAATGACAAAATAGTGTCAACTGAGTTGAAGTAACCATAGTCAGTTCGGTCTAAGACACGTGCGACATAGGTTCCAGTTAGGATGGGAAAATAATATTCAAGACACGAATTCCCATATAAGATAGAGCATTTAATTTTATACTTTTCATTCAATTTACCTCGTTTTTCATTATATCATAAAGTTAGCTAATAAGAAATGAAGGGCAGTAAGTCAAGCAATCACTTTGAAGTTTCAAAGTTTGATTTTAAGTTTTTTTTTAAGGAAAGTATATTACTCTGAAGAACTCTAAAATTTCACAGCCATTTATTAGTAATGACTATAGAATTCCTAGTCATTACTAGAAATGGACTAGTTTCTTTGAAAAATAGAACTCCTTAATCCTCCTATTCTAGAACGGGAGGTCTAGTATTTCTTTTATGATAGGACTAGATTGTGGTATAATAGAGAGAATAAGTTTTTTTAGTAAGACAAAGGAGAAAATAGATGATTTATGCAGGAATTCTTGCTGGTGGAACTGGCACACGCATGGGAATCAGTAACTTGCCAAAACAATTTTTAGAGCTAGGTGATCGACCTATTTTGATTCATACAATTGAAAAATTTGTCTTGGAACCAAGTATTG